>NZ_JBQFPK010000011.1:0-158446 GCF_056534465.1 Ruegeria sp. D3 | reverse complement strand
CTGGGGCATAAACGGGGGCATTTCTCGGGTATAACTGAACCAAGTGCCTAGTCTCGTTCCATGTTCTGATGAACTGGCTGGGGTGGTAGGAATCCTTGCCCACCGATGATTGTTATCGGCTTTTTCAACCGGTGACCTGAAGTGGGGCGGTTGCGGGGGCATTTGGAGGGTAAGCACGGGGCATTTTAACCGCTAGAGAGGTCGTTAGCGGGTGCCAACTAGACCGCTGACCCGTCCACCGGCGCTGAGACAACCGCTGACGATCGGTTCCGGGGCGCTGAAGACTGGTCGCTGGTGCTGGCGGATTGGTGGGGCTCCTGACGTTCGAGGCTAGTGCTGCGAAGGACTGGTCTGAGCCCGAAGCAGCCTTCAGAGCAACCGTCGCCAATGCGTGTTATTCTACTCTGCATTGTCCTTGGTCATTCGAAAAACCTCAACCGGTTCGCGGATGCCCTTGAGCGTGACCTCTCCTGCTGAGACCGACGGGAATTCGTTTTCCACAGCGATCGCTGCGCGGGTGCTGAGTAGTATCTCGCCGTCCTCAGCCATATCGCAGAGACGAGCCGCTAAATTGATCGCAGTGCCCGAGGCGGTGTAGTCTGATCGATCTTCATACCCGACCATGCCTACGGTCGCATATCCGAGTGACACGCCCACGCCAAACCCAAGTCTATGACCAAGCCGCTTCCATTTCTTGGACAACGCAACCATTTTCGCGCGCATCGCAACCGCGAGCCGAACCGCGTCTCTGGCAGGGTCTTCGCAGGGCAACGGATCGTTGAACAGCACCATGATTCCATCGCCCATACGATGGTCTACGCCCGCTCCATGCGCGTTGATCAGCTTCCCCATTTCCTCGTGATAGGTCTGCAACACCTCGATGGTTTCTTCGGGTTCCGCAGTTTCGCAAAATGCCGTGAACCCACGAATGTCACAAAAAATAACACCCAAAAGGGAGCGATGGCTTTTCAACAAGGCCTCAGAGCCTGAGGAGATCACCGTGTCGGCGACAGCGTTGGGAAGAAAGCGTTTAAGGCGGCTCATTCGCTCAATCTCGCCTACCTGTTCCTCGACGCGGTCTCCAAGTTCTGCATTCAGCTTTTCCAAGGCTCTAAACTGTCGCGCGTTTTCGATGGCGATGACGGCTTCAGTGGCAAAGTTCTCGACCAAAAGCAGGTCGTCAGGTGCGAATTTGCCGACCTCTCGTCGCAGCAGAACCAGATTGCCAAGAGATTTCCCCTGCGAAACAAGCGGGACGAACACACGCGACAGGATACCATCGACGTCCACCAATTTTATCGCATCCGCATGCCTGGATTTGTAGAACTCCGTCTCGCGTATATCAGGTTCTTCGACGATCCGACGCGTTTTGACGCTTTTGTAAGGTGCAAATTCTCGGCCGACTTGAAAGACGTTGCCGACCTTCATCATAGTAGTCGCTTCCCCCGTGGCAGCAGCTATTTTCCATTCGGTATGGTCCTCATTGATCAAAACCACAAAGGTCATCGGAGCACTACACAACCGCGCTGCGTTTTTTACGATTGTCTGAAAAACTGGCGTCTCATCGTCGCGGCTTTGGCTTATGACACTCAGGATTTCCCGCGTCGCGGCCTCACGGTCACGCGCTCGAACAAGTTCGGCTCGAAGGGTTTGTTTATAGGCGTTGTCCTGTGAGTCCGGCACAATTTGCCCTCGGTTCCTGATCACATTTCAACATGGATATCACACAGGGCTTGCGAGACCAGAGAATTGCAGAGCGGACGCCAGGCGGAGGCAGCTTTGTCCGCATAGTGGTCGTTCGAGGGACCTACGACGAATTTCTGCTTCGAGCCCAAAGCAGTCGGGAGATCTCTGTTACTTTGGCGTCGATGAGCGGTCATGGCTTTTTGGATGGCTATCCAACTTATCCTCACACTAGACAAATCTCTTCACCCGTAGGAACCTGTCGCCAATCAGAAAACAGGGAGACGCTTTGATGAAACTGCTTTCCAGCACAGCTCTGGCCTTGATTGTCTCTGCGACGATAGCACACGCCGCGGGCCATGGGGCCTGCGCGGCGGACAAGACCCTTGTAGAAGGAACTCTGACCATCGCCACAGGCAACCCAGCCTACTATCCGTGGGTAATGGACGACGCGCCCGAAAACGGCGAGGGGTTCGAAGCTGCGGTAGCCTATGCCATCGCTGATAAAATGGGATTCAGTTCGGACAATGTCACTTGGGTACGCACGAGCTTTGATGAAGCGATACAACCTGGTGCAAAGAACTTTGACTTTAACATCCAGCAGTACTCTATTACCCCCGAACGGGAGGAAATGGTTGATTTCAGTCTGCCATACTACAGCTCTGCCATGGCGGTGTTGACAACCCAAAATGTGGTCGATGCTGGGGCCGAGGCGACGCTGGATAGTCTCAAGGGATTGAATTGGGGGGCCGTGGCCACCACCACTGCGCTTCCAATTCTCAACGATGTGATTCAGCCAGCGAGTGACCCGTTACTTTATAACGACAATGCCGACGTGAATGCTGCAATCATGGCCGGTCAGATCGACGCTGCTCTTTATGATTTACCTACTGCACTCTATCTGTCGGCAGTGGTTGTAGAAGGCGGTGTGCTGCTGGGCCAATTCCCGCCGGAGCAATCAGATAGCCCCGACCAATTCGGCCTTCTGATGGAAGAGGGCAACCCGCTTAAGGAGTGTGTCGACGCTGCTATCTCGGAACTGACCGAAAGCGGTGAACTTGCCGCGATCGAGACCCAGTGGCTGGCAGAGGCCACAGGTGTTCCGGTCATTAAATAAATGGACGAAACATCGGTGCAGAACAGACCGGCCAGGCGGTCTGCCGCAGCGCCAACGCGCCGCGAGGTCTATGAAGCCGGAGTGCGTCGACGCTCGAACCGCATCGCGCTGATCTCTACCATTAGCGTGGTGCTGGCTATTGTCGTTCTAGTTCCGCTCTCACCCGGTTGGGATGCTGTGCAGCGTGCCTTTTTCAATGGCCGTGTCTTTGTAGCGACGTTTCCTGGGCTGCTTGATGCATTTCTGTTGAACGTGATGATTTTTGCGTGGTCGGCCCCGCTCATCGCAATCACCGGCCTCGCTATCGCACTCTGCAGGGACACCCGTGCACCCGCGCTTTTTCCACTTCGCCTGTTTGGGATTGCCTACACAGACATCTTTCGTGGCCTGCCGGTGGTTCTTGTCATCTACATCATCGGGTTCGGCGTGCCCGGGCTGGGCCTGCCAAGGCCTTGGAACAGCCCCTATATCTGGGGGACCTTGGCGCTGGTATTGGTCTACTCAGCCTATGTCGCTGAGGTTATTCGCTCTGGCATCGATTCGATCCACCAGTCGCAGCGTTCCGCCGCCGTCTCATTGGGTCTGAGCGATCAAGACACAATGCGATTTGTTGTGTTGCCGCAAGCCATTCGAAACGTGGTGCCCGCCAATATGAACTTGTTCATCGCCTTGCAGAAGGATGTGGCACTTTTGTCTTTCATCGGTCCGGTAGAGATTTTCCGTCAGGCTGGAGTCTACAAGTCACTTTACGCGAACTTTACGCCTTATGTAGGTGCGGCACTCATCTTCCTGGCGCTGACCGTTCCCGCGACGCGATATGCGGATTACTTGATGAACAAGCAGAACCGGGCACGCAGATGAAGCCGAAGTTGTCGTTACGGGGTATCCGCAAGCGTTTCGATGATCACGAAGTTTGCAAGGGCATTGATCTCGATGTGGCCGAGGGCGAGATGGTGTGTCTGATCGGCGCTTCGGGCTCGGGCAAGTCCACCCTTTTGCGCTGCATGAATCTGTTGGAACCTATCGATGATGGGACGATCTGGCTGGATGGGAGGGACATATCCGAGCCGGGCTTAGACCCACAGCCAGTGCGCCAAGAGATCGGCATTGTCTTCCAAAGCTACAACCTCTTTCCCCACATGACTGCGGCAGAGAACGTCATGCTCGCCCCGCGCCGCGTGCGAGGCCTGAGCCGAGAGGATTTGCGCCCCAGGGTAGCACAGCTTTTCTCACGCTTTGGGCTTAGCGACCGGATGGAGCATTATCCCGACCAACTGTCAGGTGGGCAACAGCAACGCGTGGCGATCATCCGAGCGCTGGCAATGGACCCTCAGATCATGCTCTTTGACGAGATCACAAGCGCACTTGATCCTGAACTGGTGGGCGAGGTTCTCGACGTATTACGTGATCTGCGGCAGCAGGGTATGACGATGGTGCTTGCCACGCATGAGATGGGCTTTGCCCGGGAACTGGCAGATAAGGTGTGTTTTCTTGATGCTGGCCGAATCTTGGAGCAGGGGCCACCCGAGGAGCTCTTCGCCTCACCGCAAGAAGCGCGCACCAAGGCATTCCTTGCGCGCGTACTCTGACGTTTCTTTTAGTTCCTGAATATATGGCAAAACTATCGGCAGGAACTGTCTTCCTTGCTGTGGCAGTTTCAGCCACCAACGGTGCGGCAGCCACAGCGGTGGAGTGTAGCAACGCCGGAGGGTTGGTCAACAAATCCACCAATATATGTCTATGAGAGCGGTAGAAATTCTGAAGGCGATTGCACCAAGAGAAACAAATGCGAGGCGGACCGAGTTGTTCTGGTAGCCTGCACCAAATAAGTTTGAGGTGTTGCTCCAGCGAATCCAAGAAATCTTGAAAAAATTCATTCGTGCATTGTAGGCAGCACAGATGTTCGCCTTGAGCAAGTGTTGCAACTTCAAAAAATTGGCTTCGGGCAAATACTGATGGCAGCTAAGTCCGCAGAGCTGTCATTCAGCCCGCCTTCAACCAACGTCCGCTTTGAAGAAAGTAAGAAAACAAAGCGAGAGGCGGGTGCCCGGCAACCCGCTACGCTAGGCCCTCTCGACTCCACCGAGCCTTTATCTGGCAGGGGTTATGCTTGTTCTCGGCGTCCTGATGAGCCCGTGCATGACAGCTTGGGCATAGTGCAATCGCGATGAAAGTTTTCTTGCCCGTTGAGATGTCGGAGCAAAGTTCCTCACCGCAGATCTCGAGCAACTCCCCGCGCCACATTAACTCTTTGGTGGTGATGCCACATTGCTGGCACTGCGCCTCTTCAAGAGCACACCTGACTTCCTCAACCGAGACTATCCGTTGATAGTTGCATTCAGTATCGGCCATTTTCATACCCCGCGAAATCGTTGACAACTCAACCCTGTGCAATGGACCTGCTCTGGCCTCACCCAGTATTCGCCTTGGGAGACTCAGGCTAACGCAGGTGTCGGGCGCATACAAGCCAGCGGGCATTACTCACTCCTGCCCCCCAGAAAACCGAGGAACCTCCTGCATCTAAATAAAGAAGCAACTGCAGGAGTTTGATCCATGAAGTACCTGTCTGCCCTCGGCGTTCTCGTCGGGGGTTTTCTTTTGCACCCACCGCCCAAGGCTGTCCTGACGACGATGCTCTGGGTGGTTGCGCGGTCCCATCCCGCTGTTTCGGCGCTGGTTCTGCTGGTGGTTCTCTGGACGTGGAGGTCCGACGATGACTGAACTGGAACTGAACCCCGGTGACGTCGTGGTCGTCCGCGCCTTCGATGACGTCCCTGAGCATCACTTCCGCGTGGAAGAGGTTTTCGAAGACTGCGTGACCGGCTTTGCTGTGACTGGCCCTCTGGCTGGAACCTACGGCGAACCAGCACGTGAGATGATCCTGCGGATCGTCCCTAACGACTAACACCCCAAAAAATCAAAACAGAAAAGGAGGAGGCCCATGTCTGCTCACATTCGCTATGCCTATCTGAAGGGCCATACGTGGCTCTATAGACGTAACTATCCCGTTGAAGTGGCTCTCGCGCTGGGCGCTCAGGCCCTGAAGCAGAGCCTCAAGACCAGCGACCGTAACACCGCCCGCGTCCGAGCCGCTGAAGTCAATGCGCGGTTCGAGACACTGGTGGAACAGGTTCGGTCGCAGGCAGAGGAGACCCTGTCTGCACCGGAGAGCACCACTAACGTTCCTGATTGGGTTGACCAACCAGAGTCGTCTCTCGTCCGTCTCCGGGCCACTCTGGAGGACTCTGGATGCAATCTGGAGCGGTCTAAGTTCATCAGGCCAACTGCACCGGTAAGGGTGCCGGTCCGTGATCTGAGCCGTGCTTACCTGAACAAGCGCAGTAACGAGCTACGACCCAGCGGGTTCAAATCGGTCCGATACTCTGTCGGGTTGTTCACTAGTCGATACGGTGACCAGTCGGTGTGCAGTCTGACACGGGCCGACGGGCGGGAGTTTCTGAGTTCTATAGCCCAACTGACTCCAATGATCGGCAAGTCGGAACGGACCCGTGGGCTAACCCTGGACCAGTTGGTCGCGTACTCGTCTCGTGGGTCGGTGACAATAACTGCGAGAACCCAGCGGCGGATCTGGTCTCAGGTCAATCACTTCCTCGACTGGGTGGTCTATGAGGGACATCTGGAGGTTAACCCGTTCCGCACTGTTCTCTTCGATCGCAAGGTGCGTCCTCAACCCTATGCAGTTCCAACGGACGATGAAGTCGTGCGATTGCTAGGGGCCAAAGACCGGGAGTTACATCCGGTTCTGCTAACCTGTCTGTTGACGGGAATGCGAGCGGGGGAAGCGGTCGGGCTACTCCGGGACGACCTCGTGACCAAAGGCAACCTCGGTTGCTTTGTCCATGTTCAACCCAATGAGTTGAGACTGCTGAAGACCGATGCTGCGGAGCGACTGGTTCCGGTTCACCCGATGCTAGATGAGACATTCCGTCAGTTACCCTGCCATGGTCCTCTGTTTCCTGATCTAACGGTGGCACATGTCACCAAGGGGTTTGCAAGGCTACGAAGGCGGCTGGACTTGGAGCGACCGGGACTGGTGTTTCACTCGACCCGCAAGTGGTTCATCACCCAGTGCGAGCGAACAGGGGTTCCTGAGCACTTCACTGCTTCTCTGGTCGGTCACCAATCGGCGCGGTCGGAGAACGGGATCACCTACGGGATTTACTCGGCTGGCATCAGTGACGAGCAGCGTCGGTCGATCGTCGATCAGATCAAACTCCCGGTATGACTTTCCCAGACATTGATGCGTTCGAGGAGCGAGCTGCTATCGCTGAGTTCGATGGCGGTTGCACCCGTAGAGCGGCGGAAGATCTGGCTGCTCAGGCTCAAGGGTTCCGGGATGCTGAAGCCTACTGGCGGTGGCTGGCTGACTATGTCGTTAACCGAATACCACCCTGAATACCAACCCTCGGCGGCCCTTAGCGGGTTGCCGGGGGCCTTCGCTTTGCTTTCTTTTTGCGGAAGCGGACTTTGGTTGAGGGCTGGCTGAATGACCGCGATGCGGACAAAGCGGTCAATCCTGTTGTTCCGCAAGGAATGGGCCAATTTCATGAAAGAATTCATCAAATCCTGCATGACCGCGGATCATGCAATGGTTAGCACCGGGAAGTTCAACGAACTCTGCGGTGGCTATTTCACGCGCTGTTTCACGACCTTCACTGATGGGAGCCGCCATGTCCCCCTGCACGTGTAGCACAAGTGTAGGCACATTTAACTTTCGGGCGTCTGCTCGCGCATCAACTTTTGAGTTCATGGCCATAATCCTTAAAGCAGTTTCCGGGCTCGCAGAAATTCGCTGCATTTCATCAAAGCTGGCACTCTCCGCTGGAGTTGCGTCTGGCATATAGCTGGACGTAAAGAACTGTCGATAAATAGGATTAGGCGACCCCCAGCCCGCTGAAACCATTGCACGGGACGCCTCATAAAACTGTTCAGCCTCAGGATTTCCTCGCATCATTCTTCCACGGACATATCCGCCTAGAAGGATCAGGAATTTGACCTTCTCTGGGTATCTCGCGGCAAATCGAACGCAGAACGCTGAGCCCTGGCTTATTCCAAACAGACCAAAACGATCCAAGCCAGATGCATCAGCGACGGCAACCATATCATCTATCATTCTGTCCTCGGAGATGTCGTCGACGTCCCAGTCAGAAAGTCCGTTGCCGCGTTGATCGAACCGAACCAGCCGGCAGAGTTTGGAAAACTCAGATAAGAAATCCCCCCATACAGGACTGGTCCACTCATATTCGATGTGGTTCAGCCAGTTGGGAGCCTTAAGAACAGGTGTTCCGGTTCCCGTTGAAGCCCAAGCCAAATTAATCCCATCAGCGGATTTGCAGAATTTCACGCGCTGCTGATAGGAGATTTCCGGCGCTTTTCGTTCCTGCACCACACTAGGCGTCCATTGCCACACACGTATTGGTCGTGTGATGTTTTTCACGCGCTGCCCGCCCATGTCTCGAAATGGTTCATCGATCTTGTCCAGAACAGATTGATGCACAATGTCCGAAACACAGATGCCACCCGGTTCCGCCAGGCCCTCTAGTCGCGCGGCAACATTCACACCGTCGCCAAAGATATCGTCGTCGTCAAAGATTACATCGCCAAGGTTGATACCCACTCTGAATCGGATCCGCCGATCTTCGACCAAGTCCAACTCTTTCCGCCCCATCTCTTTCTGGATTTCCAACGCGCAGCGTACAGCGTTCTGAACAGAAGGAAATGTTGCCAATAGGCCATCTCCAGTCGTCTTTACAATTTTCCCTCGGTTTCGAGCGATTTCCGGGTCAATCAAGTCTTTTCGGTACGTCTTTTGACGCGACAAAACACCCAACTCATCCGCTTCCATCAATCGAGAATAGCCAACCATATCAGACGCAAGAATGGCTGAAAGTCGTTGTTCCATCGTAGTCTCCCAAAGAGCTTTCCCGGCAGCAAGGCACTTAATTGTGCACCCCAGACGTCATATTCGTTAAGCCGTGTACTTCATCCCCATTGAGTTATTGCTCTCTCACCAGAATGAAGATGTAGTGATCTTTCGAGAGTAGTTCCCGAGTTTATAGTATTCCATCAAGCGTTCCTCCCCAGATGCAGAGGCAAACTACCAGAACCTTTCAAATTTGGATACCGACGCCACTAAGAGGCCCATACCTAGACATAAAGGCGCCTGTTGGTTGCGCAGCGACGCGTTCAATTCGGTTGAACAACCGATTGAAGTAGAAACGACTAGTATTGGTTCAAAGTCTCATGCTCATTTCGTGCCATGTCATTCCGCCGTGGTCGGAGGTCGACGGTTTCAGATAGCTATAGCCGAGCTTTTCGTAGAGCGGCACGTGATGTTCTTTGCACATCAGATAGATCATTTCTTTATCCATCCGTTGCATGCGTTTTACAAACTCGTCCATCAGCGACCTTGAATAGCCTTTTCTTTGTCTCTTGGGATCAACGACAACGGACATGATGACCACATTCGGGGCGTCAGGGTCGTGGCCAATAAGCTCTTTGAAGTCCTCGTCAGACATCTCGACCTCATGAGCGCATCCGCAATTGATGAAGCCAACAACTTCACCGTCCACTTCAAGGATCAAAAAACCCTCGGGATGGGTCTCGATCCGTTTACAGATTTTAGCATGGGTTGCTGCTTCGTCTCCCTCATAAGCCGAGGTTTCAATTTCGAAGCAGCGATCCGCATCGGAAAGTTGGGCATTTCTAAACTTTTTCATGCGATTTTCCCCCATGTCGCGGGGAAGACTAACCCAAAAGATCCAAGGCTGTCTCGTATCAGAATAACGAGCATCTTGCCGCAAGAATTGGTGTCCGCTTTGGCCTCAGACCAGTCCCTCGCTGCATCACGCCTTGAACGTCCACCCCACCAACCCGCCAGCACCAGCAACCAGCCTTCAGCACCCGGAATCGATCGTCAGCGGTCGTCTCAGCGCCGGTGGACGGGTCAGCGGTCTTGTTAGCACACGTTGACGGCCTCTCTAGCAGCCAAAATGCCCCGTGCTTACCCTCGAAATGCCCCTGCAACCGCCCCAGTTTCTCGAGCTTCGCTGAAAAGCCTATAACGATCATCGGGCGGCAAGGATTCCTACCACCCCAGCCAATTCATCAGAACATGGAACGACGACAGGCACTGGGGAGCTGAATCCTTCCAGAAGCGCCACCTTTTGTTGTCGGCAAAGCCCGATAAATCCTCCGGCTCAATCCTTGCCAACAAGGGCAAGGCAGCACCAAGCCAAGAGACCTGTTAGTGATCGGAAATTTGTTACCCTTCGGGCGCATCCATAGTTTCGCCGTAGGTTCAAGCGATACTGTCAGGCTAAAAAGCGTCCCGACGAACTGAAACTGGTTTTTATCCTAAGTGGCAATTCGCGTTTTTCGTCGCTGCATCAGGACGCAATTGAGAAAATTTTTGACAGAGTGTATCTGCAAAATGATATAGTAAAACGTGAATATTTATTAACACAACACTTCTTGCGTGTTCGATAATCTTGAATTGGGAGGTTCATATGCTTGGGCGCTATGCTTGTTTGCTGACTTTGTTAGGTGTTCCGCTGAGTGCATGGGCCGACGCCATACCCACGAAAGAGGCCGCCGAAGGGACCTTTGCGGAACGACCGTTTTCCCCATATGCCAACCGCTCGTTCCCTGAACGGCCACTTTGGGGGGATACGCATTTGCACACCGGCCTGTCGCTAGATGCAGGTGCCTTTGGAAATACACTGCTGCCTGATGAAGCTTGGCGGTTTGCAAAGGGTGAACAAGTCATTTCTTCGACAGGTCAGCCGGTAAGGTTGGCACGGCCACTAGATTGGATGGTTCTGACTGATCATACCGATCTGATGGGATTTGCGCCCGACCTGCAGGCCGGAAAGCCCGGCGTGATTTCCGATCCGAAAGGACTGGAATGGTACGAAGGATACAAAGCCGGAGGAGAAGAAGCCGGAAAAACCGCCTTCGACATCATCACCAATTTCTCGCAGATGACCCTGCCCGAAATCCTCCTAGAGTCGTACAGCCCCGGCGCTGACGCATTTGCATTTACCTGGGAGAACATCGTTCTGGCGGCAGAAAGACATAATGATCCCGGCACCTTTACAGCCTTTATTGGGTTTGAATGGACCTCGGTACCCAAGGGGTTCAATCTACATCGGAATGTCATGCTGCGCGACGGGCCAATTCGGGCGCTTCAAATGGTGCCACCAGTGACGCAGCCGCCTTATGGGAATACCGACCCAAAAGCGCTCTATTCGTGGTTAGAGGAGTATCAGGCGAAAACTGGCGGCCGCGCTGTCGCCTTTGCCCACAACGGAAATTTGTCCAATGGCTGGATGTTCCCAACCGAAGACACCTATCACGGCGGCAAGGTTGATGAGGAATACGTGAAGGCTCGCGCAAAATGGGAGCCCCACTATGAAGTCACCCAGATCAAAGGCGACGGTGAAGCGCACCCGTTCCTAAGCCCGGATGATGAGTTCGCCGATTATGAGAACTGGGACGTCGGAAATCTGGATATCACCGAACTAAAAACAGACGATATGCTGGCCGGTGAATACGCCAGAGAGGCGCTGAAGCGCGGCTTGTTGCTGGAAGAGAAGTTCGGCGTGAACCCCTATAAGTTCGGAATGGGTGGAGCCACCGACAGCCATACTTCACTAGCGACCGCCGAAGAGGACAATTTTTTCGGTAAATCCGTCAGTGTCGAACCGTCAGCGGAACGGATCAAGCATCCCTTTATAGCCAATGATTTGGGCGAAATTCCCGGTGATCTTCTTGTGGCCTCGGGATATACAGCCGTCTGGGCCACTGAAAACACGCGCGCAGCGATCTTCGATGCATTCAAGCGGCGCGAGACCTATGCCACCACCGGCCCTCGGATCGGCCTGCGGTTCTTTGGCGGATGGGCGTTCGACGATTCCGATATCGAAACCCGCTTCCTTGCTGATGTCGGCTATACCAAGGGTGTTCCGATGGGGTCGGACCTTAGACCGCGCGAAGGCGACACGGCGCCCTCTTTCCTGATTGCAGCACTGCGCGATCCAATCGGCGCCAATCTGGACCGGGCCCAGGTAATCAAGGGTTGGCTGGATTCCGAAGGAGAGCTGCACGAGAAAGTCTATGATGTCGTATGGTCGGATGACCGGACCGCAGATGACAGCGGCAAGATACCTGCCGTTGGAAACACGGTGGATATCGACACGGCAAGCTGGACTAACACGATCGGATCAGCTGAACTGGTAACTGTCTGGACTGATCCGGACTTCGACCCGGATGTTCGGTCATTCTACTATGTTCGCGCCATCGAAATTCCGACGCCACGCTGGGTGTTGTATGATAAAGTTCGCTTTGGAACTGATCTGCCAGAAAACGCCCAGTTGACCCATCAGGAGCGGGCGTATTCTTCACCAATCTGGTACACACCTAGCGAATGACCAAGTTTGGCTAAGTTTCTTGTATCAAGGGCAGAAATTTCTGCACCACAAGCATTTTTGACGCTTGGAATGGGCAGCGGCGCGGTTGCCAAGCCCATTTGTAAGGGTCGCCTAACCGGTGCCGGACAACAGTTTAAGTAAGGTTGCCTATGCGGGTAATGAGAGAGCCTCTATTCCATTTCATTCTGATTGGAATAGCTATCTTTGGCTGGTTTTATTGGGTGTCTCCGGAAGAGGAAACAGCCGAGGACGTCGAAACGATCACGATTGGCGCGGAAGACGTCGCCCTACTGGCCACACGATTTGAACAAAGGCGAAAACGGGCACCCGACGACGCCGAACTACAGGTGTTGATAGGCGCTTTGGTCCGGGAAGAGGTGCTTGTGCGCGAAGCAAGAAAGCTTGGATTGGATCGTGGCGATCAGGTGATCCGGGCGCGGCTTGTGCAAAAGATGGACTTCCTGACCGGGGCCATAGCGTCGTCTGTGACGCCAGAAGACGCCGTACTGCTATCCTATCTCGCGGATAATTCGACCCGCTTCGAAACCCCTTCCATGATCGCGTTCGATCAGGTTTTTTTGGGTGAATCCCCTGAACAGAGCCAGATCGCCCAGACCCTGTCTGCGTTGAATGCCAAAGAGGATTGGTCAAGCCTTGGCATCTCTTCTCTTTTGCTCAGTACGATGCCGTTGTCAGCAATGAATGTGGTAGACGCCACCTTTGGCCGCGGGTTTTCTGCCGTTATCCAAGATTTGGAGCCAATGGTTTGGTCCGGTCCGGTACAATCGGGGTATGGGCTGCATTTTGTCCGGGTTACCGCGTCTGAGGCCGGCCAGGTACCGCCTCTCGAAGCAATACGCGATGCTGTGTTGCGGGAGTGGCGCCGCGAAACTGGTGAAAAACTGACACAAGCCCAATACGAGAGCTTTGCCGCTGGATACCAAGTGGAAATGCCACCTGACCACGAGGCTGGTCAGTGAAGCTGTGCCTGTACATCTTGTTCGCACTCTGGCTTTGCTGTGTACCGCAGCGCGGAAACGCACACGCGCTTGACCCGGGGTTTCTGGACCTTCGCCAATTAGGTCCGGAAACATGGCAAATCCTCTGGCGCGTTCCGGATGTGAATGGTCAGCCCATGGAAATTGATGCTGTTTTACCCGGACAATGCTCTCCGGCGAGCAGTACCGGTCTGACCGCAGACAATGTAGCTTGGGTGTCCACTTGGGTTACCGAATGCGATGTACCGTTGGCGGGTCAGGTCGTTTCTATCGAGGGGTTAGGCCGACAGCGAAATGATGTTCTGTTACGCATACAACCTTTGAACGGTGCACCCAAAACCATGCGGTTCACGCCCGACACAACGGCACTGACGATCCCGGAAAGCCCCTCCACCTGGTCGACTATGAGCGCCTATTTCTGGTTAGGTTTTCAACACATCCTGGAAGGCGTCGACCACCTTTTGTTTGTCTTTGCCTTGTTCATACTCGTGCGCGACCCGTGGCGATTGGTGGGGGCAATAACGGCTTTCACCGTAGCTCATTCTCTGACGCTGGCGATGGCAACCCTGGGGGTTCTGCGGGTCCCTTCTGGGCCTGTCGAAGCGATAATCGCGCTATCCATCGTTTTTTTGGCCCTTGAAATACTCAAACGCAAAGAAGGGAAGATCAGATTGGCGGAACAATACCCATGGATCGTCAGCTTCTGCTTTGGCCTGTTACACGGTCTGGGCTTTGCTGGCGCTCTGTCCGAAATTGGGTTGCCCGCTCAGGATATTCCGGCGGCGCTGCTTGCGTTTAATCTTGGTGTCGAAGGAGGCCAGCTGGCGTTTATTGCGGCACTATCCTTAGCGGTGTTTATCTGGCGAATGTTGGCTCCGGCGGCAAGTTCGCGCCTCCACATGATAGCGACGCCAACCACCGGCTACGTGATCGGCGCGGTGTCAGTCTATTGGCTTGTCGAACGCATCAGTGGCTTTTGACACCTGGAATTTGCGGGGCATTTTGACGTTTCTTTTCGGGCCAGAACTCATCCACCACGATATATGCAGCGATCACAAAGAATGCCGCGCTGGCTACTTGCAAAACACGGACAATGCTTTTGACATCTGCCTCGTCCGAAAAAGGTGCGATTGATCCGCCATAGACAATCAGGGTCGTTGTAATAGCAGATCCGGCAGCTGCGGCCAAAGGCGTTTGGGTTTTGCCAAGCGCCCCAAGGGTCAGGCAAAAGAAAAAGCACAGCAATATGGGTGTCAAAATGACCGGTGCGATGACATTCGCTTCATAACAAACGATCGACACCGCCGCGCCCAGCAGGTTGGCCGTCAACATCGCCTTGGCTACGGCTTTGCCCGCAGCAGGCATTGCAGCAAGTTGTTGGCTGAGAAGTGCGACAAAGAACAGGACAAGCAGCGCTGAAGCACCCCACACAAAGAAAACCAAGGCGAATGGAACGGTGACAAGTGACATGCGGACAATCCGCCGATGGGGATCGAAATCCTGAGCCACTGCTGCTTTTTGCTGGGCAGCTGTCGGTGGTTCAGCAGGTATGAGCACAAACATCATAGTTGCTGCAAACCCGGCGAACAGCAGGTTCAGAGGAATCCAAAACACCAAGACCAATGCCAGATCCTGTGACTGAAGCACAAGGTTTGGGATCATCAATGCTCCCATTAGGGCAATAACACCGGGCAAAACCCCAGCACCGGAAACGGACCAAGTGAACGACAGAATGATTCCAATGGCCACGAGGATCAGAAACACAACAGGATAAGGGGCAAAAACTGACGACAGCAGAAACGATAGGAACATCAGCCCAATCGAGAACACGAACAGCTTGCCAAAGGCTGCCAAGGGCAACGCAGCAGGGGCTTGCAAAAACAGAGCTGTGAACACCGCCCCCACCACAGCAAGCGGCCACCCCAGAAGTAAACCCATCGAAAAAACACCGGTTACGCCCAGCGCAAGGCGAAGAACGGCTTGGCGGTCGTCAGTACGCATAGGACAGAATGGAAACCACGCGGATGTAGGTTCGACCCACGAGGTTCAGGAACCCATTGTCGCTGAGATACATAATCACGTCGGCCTGCCCGTTGAGCTGAAAGCGCAGATCGTCTTCGGCGCTTCCGGCCTCATAACCCGGCAACACGATCCGAACGGGGAATCTTTCTGGTTCACGCAGAAACCCTTTGGTACTAGGCGGGCTTGCCAATTGGCCAGGCTCATCGCCGCCGCTCAAAGATACAGCCGCGCTAAAGCTCTCAATGACACCTGGAATGATTTGACCGGGGTGCATATCCAATACGACATCAACAGGTGAACCCAACTCTGCCCGACCTAAGTTGTTTTCAGTAAAATACGCCTCGATCCAAACGTCGGTTGCATCTAGGAACGTCAAAAGATCCTGACCGGACCGTGCATATGTACCAGGGGCGATCAATAGATTGGATATTACACCCGTCGCCGGGGCACGCAGTTCAGTCCATTCGATGTTTAGCTCTGCATCTGCCAAGGCTGCCAATGCGCGCTGAATTTTTGGGTTTTCTATTCCGTCTTCGCCCAACCTCTGCTTTGCTTTTTCCAAATCCGCTCTGGCATTCTCATAATTGGCCTCTGACTCTGTCAGTTGACCTCGGGCATCATCGGCTTTTGAAACGGCGATCAAGCCTTTTTTTTCCAACGCAAACACACGCTCTGTTTGAAGACGCATCGTATCAAGATCGCTCTGGGCCCGCGCCAATTTAGCTTGCGCGGCCCTCACCTCTGCCGAGGAGGCGCCCACCTCCTGCGTAGCCGCTTCTAGATCAGCTTCCGCCTTGTCGCGTTGGATTTCATAGGGCCTGGGGTCAATCCGAACCAGAACATCACCTGCCGAGACGACCTGTCCATTCTCAACAAGAACTTCGGTCACTGTACCGGTGACCTGTGGAACGATCTGGGTCGCAATGGCCTTTACTCTGGCATTACCGGTAAACGGCGTTTTTCGGTCAGCGACAAGGTACCAGACAAGGAAAACAAGAATGACGGCCAAGGTGGTCCAAATCGTCTTTCTCATTCCGCCGCTCCTTCAGCCGCGCTTTCGGCTTTTTCGGGCGCATCGATCCAGACCTTGAACAGTTCATAGAAAACGGCGAACAGAACAGGGCCCATAAAAATACCGATCAAGCCATACGCCATCATGCCACCGAGAACACCAATAAGGATAACCAGCATGGGAGTTTCGAGGCCCTTTGAGATGAATACAGGTCTCAAGAAGCTGTCCATTATCGCCACGGGAACGGCCAGTACGGTGAAGATCAACGCTGTGCCACCGGACATGGTGCTCCAGGCGTAGATGACTACTGGAAGCAGAACCAAGCCGGGGCCGATCTGGATAATCGAGAGGATCAGGCAAATGAACGCCAGCGTTGCGGCCGAGCCAATCCCGAACAGCGCCAACAATACCCAAACAACGACCGCCTGAATCGCAGCAACGCCAATCACACCCTTTGTCACATTGCGGATTGTCGCGCCGGCCAGTGTCACGAACTCGCCACCGCGAGGCGCAAAGATACGGTTGGCAAAACGCTGAAGGCCTTGTACCAGGCTTGGACCGGGGCTGAACAAGGCCCCCATGATCAAAACGGACAGGGCCAGCGCCAAGAGCCCAAGCCCGATGCTTAACACCCTTCCGAACAGTGATTTGGTAATCTCAAGAATCTGCGCGCCGTATTTTGCAAGTGCGCCATCGAGGTTTCGTTCAAACAAGCCCCAGACTTCAGCAATCTTGTTTCCAACCAGCGGAAGCTCTCGTAGGCCATCGGGTGCCGGTGGGACTTTAAGCTCGCCTTTGTCTGCTTGTTCCGCAAATTCAGACCCAAGTTCCGCCGCTCCGGATACAGCAGTAGCGACCGGCCCCAAAGTCAGAACGAGACCCAACAATACCAGTATAGTCGTGGCAAGTTTCTTCCGCCCGCCCAACTTGGACTGCAACCAATCGAAAACTGGGTACAGCGCTACGCATAGAATCGTAGCCCAGATGACCACGCTCGCCAATGGGGCCACCATCGCCAAAGCGCTATAAAGGAATAGCCCTAGAAATAGTAACCTAATTGCGAGATCGACGATCCTCGCATCCTGAGTCTTTTCCATACCATCCCTCCAACATTTGTTTTTTGATCATTATACTCAAAAAACTTAATATATAAATTTTAAAAATTTCGAGTAGCTCTGCAGAAATTTGAAATCTCTCGTAAATTCAGAATTCAGAGGGGCTAGCCGGTCATATTATGGCCTGCGCAGCAAATCACATCGGCTCAACGAGACAAAAACCTAGTTGTCCTCGTTCTTGTCATCCTGGGAAAGAATTGTATCCGCGACAGTGGTCGCTGCGGTTACGAAAATACCGAGCCCCACAATGATGTAGAACATAGTAAAGATTTTCCCTGCCGCGGTTTCAGGAGAAAAGTCGCCGTACCCCACAGTCGAAATTGTCACCACAGAAAAATAGATAGAATCTAACCAGCTCCAACTTTCGACATAGCGGTAAAACACCGACGCCCATAGGATCATACCGGCTGTAAAGGCAAGAAGGCCCTTCACCCTGCCATCTTTAAAGGCAACGCGGACACCTCGCGTTATTCTGGTTAGTGAATTCATATTACTACAGTATCAAGTGTTTCATGAATACATAGTGTTTATTGAATTTTTTTGTGCGTCTACAAAAATCTGTAGCACTCGCGCCTTGCAAATCGAGTGAGAGTTGTAAGCAGCTTTTGTCCGAGTTGCTTTTGGAATACTCAATTCCACTATGCTACTCACATGCCAGAGTCGGCGATTGGATCTCAGCTGTTTCCGCTGACCCACGAATGGTCAGAATTGGTGATCCAACTTTGGGTCGCCTGTCAGATGTATAGGACGACACTGTCGAATGAAGTCAAAGATCAGCCTAAAACAGTTACAAGCACTGGAATCCGTCGTGCGGCTGGGCAGCTTTACCCTGGCGGCAAAAGAGCTTGGGGTGTCCCAGCCTACGGTTTCAAACCTCGTCAATTCGTTGGAACAACACTATCAGTGCCGACTGCTAGACAGGTCAGGGTCGGTTATCAGTTCAACACCTTTGTTGAACAGCATACGAGGTGACATCAAAGCGCTGATCGCCTTGCGAAATGACATTGACGATCGATTGACGGAGGCTCGGAATTTGCACTCTGGAACCTTCCAGATAGGCTACTCCACGTACCAGATAGCGATGCCCTTTATATCCGAGTTCGTCCGTGCCTTCCCAGCGGTCGACGTGACAGCCCGCGCTTTGGCCTCGCATGACCTGCTTCCCCTACTCTACACCGGCGAATTCGACGTGGGTTTAATCACTGCCAAGGAATTGCCACCAGATCTGTCGGGCAAAGAGATATCTGAAACCAGAATCGGGCTGGTTGTTCCCAAAGATCATGCGCTGGCAGACAACGGACCCGTTTCTTGGGCCGAGGTCGCCCCATTGAAGCTGATTCAACGTGAACCCAGTTCTTCGACACGGCAAATTTTTGATGCCGCCGCCCAGGTTGCACGGGTTAAACTGACCACGATTTTGGGCCTGGGATCATGGGGATCCATCCGAACACTCGTAACCACAGGCGTAGGCGTAGGCGTCGCTTTTGCGCAGGAATGCCAAAATGAACCTGGGGTCGCTTTCGTTCCGGTTGCAGACAAGAACCTGACGGCGCGCCACTTTCTGGCCTGCCTGCCAGCTATGCGCCATACATCTGCGGTATCAAACTTTTTTCGGATTGCCGAAGGAAAGCGTCATTTATAACGATCTCATGTCAACTGATCCGACATAGCTTTTCACTATACCCACCAAACCATCATAAATTTGTTAACTTTCATCTCTAGCGCTCTGGCGTCACACAAACGCAGGGATGGCTATGAAGCTTCGCACCTCTCTCCTTTCATTCACCGCATTGGCCACATTGGGAACCCCGGTTCTGGCCAACTGCCCCGTTGCAACCGTAGCCGACCCGATGGGTCTGGAACCCGTATTCCCGCAGCAGCTGGAACTGGTCGAGCTGCAGGCCGCCGCCTCATGCGAGCTGGGTTTTGCACAAAACCCGGCGATCGCCGATTTGAACGCCCGGATTTTGGGAAACGCTGATCTTGGGCCAGTGGCAGACCGTCTGCCAGTCGAGCCTTTGGTCGTTATGCCCTGCGACTCAATCGGTCAGTATGGTGGAGCCATCACCGGCCTGTCCAAAGCGACCGAGTCCGGCACTTCGGACCTGCTGTCGGTGCGCCATGTGAATTTTGTGCGCTACGCCGATGATCTGCAGACCGTGGTTCCCAATATCGCAAAAGCGTGGTCGTGGAATGACGATTATACCCAGCTGACCATCACGTTGCGCGCCGGGCACAAATGGTCTGACGGCGCGCCGTTTACTGCCAAGGACGTCGAGTTCTGGATGAATGATATCATCTATAATCCCGACGTGTACGATAAGACACCGGATCGGTGGTTGTTCGCAGGTGAACAGGCTCAGGTCGAGGCCGTTGGCGACACCACCGTTAAATTCACCTTCCCGGTGCCGACCCCTGGCATTCTGAACCGCTTTGCCGTGGACTACGGCCAGCCGTTCCAACCCAAGCATTTCCTGGGCCAGTTCATGCCCAAGCATAACGAAAACGCCGAAGCACTGGCGCAGGAATACGGTTTTGAAAATGCTGCTGCTGCCGTTGACTTCTATTACGGCGGTTCCGACTGGAAAGACGTGCCCAGCCCTCTGCTGAAAGATGCTGACAAGGCTGCCAAGATCGGTCGTGCCGTGGTGCCGACGCTGGAAAGCTATATTGTTGTCGAAGAGACCGCCGAGGGCCGTAAACTGGTGGCCAACCCCTATTTCCACCAGGTCGATACCGCAGGCAACCAGCTGCCCTATATCAACGAAATCGTTGAGACATATGTGGGCGACAAAGAAGTCCAGAACCTCAAGATCATGAATGGGGATGTGGTCTGGAAACAGCAGGCGGTCTTCTTGGAAGATTTCCCGCTGCTGAAGGAAAACGAAGCCAATGGTGGGTACACCATCAACTTTGCCCCGACCTTTGGCGAGAACGTGTTCTACTCGTTCAACCGCACCCATCAGGACCCGGTCCTGCGCGACATCTTCTCGGACGTTCGTTTCAACCGCGCCATGTCGCTGGCGATGAACCGCGATGAGATCAACGAGATCGTCTATCTGGGTCAGGGCACCCCGATGCAGGGCGTGCCTGCCGAGCCCAAAACCGTGTCCTTCGTCTCGGACGATGTGCTGAACCGCGACATCGGATATGACCCCGAGGCTGCCAAAGCGCTGCTGGCCGAAATGGGCCTGACCGATGCAGATGGCGACGGCACCGTGGAACGCCCTGACGGCAAGCCGCTGGTCGTGCGTCTGGTGTATTCCTCGCAGGGTGCGCCGGTAAAGATGCAGGAACTGGTGCGCGACTACTGGTCGGCCGTGGGCGTGCGGGTTGACCTGAAAGAGGTCACCTCGGACGAATACCGCGCCTCGGGCAACAACAACGACCTGGACCTGACAGTTTGGAAATATGACGGCAATGCCGGCCCGACCATCAGCCAGGACGTCACGGTTTTTGTCCCGCCGTTCGGTGACTTCTTCAACCCTGGCACGGGTTTCGGCTGGGCCGCCTGGAAAACCAGCAATGGCAGCGAAGGTATCGAGCCGCCGGCGGATATCCAGAAACTATGGGATCTGAGCGAAAAGTTCATTCAGGTCGAAATGGGCACCGACGAAAGCAACCAGTTGGGCGAAGAGATCGTCAAGATCCACACCGACAACATGTTGAAAATCGGCACTGTCGGCGACATCGTCGCCCCGTTCCTGTATCGCAACGACCTGCAGAACGTGAAGCCGATCAAGTCGAAAACCTACGACTTCTACTGGACCTATCCTTACCGCCCCTCGCAGTGGTGGCTGGAGCAGTAACACAGACCACAGTCTGAAAACCGGACCGGAGCGCGGGATGACTGCGCTCCGGTTTTGGCCCCTCTTGTGGGGCCGGATAGGGGATTTTTAAGTGCTGAGATTCACTCTGGAACGTCTCGTCGGGATGGTCATCACGATGCTGCTGGTATCGGTGATGGTCTTTCTGATCATGGAACTGCCGCCTGGCGACTATGCTGACCGTTATGCGTTCCGCAAATATTCGGGCACCGGCGTCAACGTCACCGAGGCAGATATCGAGGCGATCCGCCGCGATCTGGGTTTGGATAAGCCCATGCTGCTGCGATACTTCGACTGGATCGGAGGAATCGTTCTGCGCGGCGATTTCGGGCAGGCTTTTGCGTTTGAAACTTCGGTGACCAAAGTGATTGGGGACAAGGTCTGGCTGACAGCCGGTATCCTGTTCTCAACCCTGCTGCTGACCTACATCGTGTCGATCCCCATCGGCATCTTTGCTGCGGTGCGACGTGGGTCAGCGGTCGATTATGGTTTGACAGTGTTCTCCTACCTGGGCCTGGCGCTGCCAAACTTCCTGCTTGCCCTGGTGATGCTGTATTTCGCAAACCGCTGGTTCGGCGCCGATATCGGAGGGTTGTTTTCCGACCAGTATCGCGATGCGCCCTGGTCGGTTGGCAAAGTCTGGGATTTGATCAAGCATTTGTGGCTGCCCGCGGTCGTACTGGCCTGGTCGGCGGTGGCGATCCAGATACAGACCGTGCGGGCCACCATGTCGGACGAACTGAACAAGCTGTCCGTCACAGCCGCCCGCGCGCGCGGCGTGCCCGAGTTACGGCTGCTGATCAAATACCCGGCGCGGCTGGCGATCAACCCCGTGGTCTCGACCATCGGGTTCGACGTGAACCGCATCTTTTCCGAATTACCCATCGTTGCCGTGGTGCTGGGCCTGACCGAGCTGGGCGAGCTGTTGCTGCGCGCTTATCTGGATCTGGACATGAACGTGGCGGGGGCCATCCTGCTGATGCTGACCTTCACCATCGTGTTCATGAATTTCGTGTCCGATCTGTTGCTGGCGTGGCTTGACCCGCGCATCAAACTGGGGGCCTGATCCATGACCGATGCAACACATCAAACAGATACTACCGCCGAGGAAGCGCGGCTCAGATATTACTCGGCCTCGCAATGGACCCTGATCTGGTGGCGGTTCCGCCGTCACCGCGCCGCCATGATGGCAGCCTCGGTGCTGGGTCTGATGTTTCTGGCCGGGATTTTCGCCGAGTTTGTTGCCCCCTACGGACCAGTGACGCGGGATACCAACTATATCGAAGGCGCACCGCAGGTACCGCGTTTCTGCGATGCGGGGGGCTGTTCCGTTTTTCCCTTTGTAAACGGCACCAAGACCGAGCGTGATCCGGTCACCCTGCGTGCCATCTCGGTCCCTGATCCCGAAGTGCGGCACTATCTGCATGTCTTTGTCAAAGGTGAACCAGTCAAGCTGTTGGGCCTTATTCCGACGGACCGGCATCTGGTGGGGCTAAACCCCGATGTTGACCAGAAAATCCATTTCTGGGGCACTGACGATCTGGGTCGCGACGTGTTCAGCCGGACGATCTATGCCACCCGAACCTCGTTGTCGATCGGGGTGATAGGTGTGATGATCTCTTTTGTTCTGGCGCTGATCATCGGCGGCATTGCGGGGTACTTCGCGGGCGTGATCGACAACATCATCCAGCGCGTGACAGAGGTGATCCGCGTGGTCCCCATCATCCCGCTTTACATGGGCTTGGCTGCCGCCATGCCCAAGGAATGGTCGACCACGCAGGTGTATTTCGCCATGACGCTAATCCTGGGCCTGTTTGGCTGGCCGACGCTGGCGCGGCGGATACGGTCGCAGCTATTGTCGATCCGGAACGAGGATTATGTGATCGCGGCGCGGTTGGCAGGTGCGCGGCCCGGTCGGATTATCGCGCAACACATGCTGCCCAGCTTTACCAGTTTCATCATCGTCGATCTGGTGATCAGCTTTCCTTACATGATCCTGTCGGAAACGGCGCTCTCCTTTGTTGGGCTGGGTCTGCGTCCACCCTCGGTCTCGTGGGGGGTGCTGTTGCAGCAAGCGCAATCGGTGCGGGCAATCGAACAGACGCCCTGGCTGTTCATCCCCGCGATCTTTGTCGTAGTTGCCGTACTGGCCTTTACCGTGATTGGCGACGGGCTGCGCGATGCCGCCGACCCGTACTCGGAGGCGCACTGAAATGCCGAAAATGCTGACTGTAGAAAACCTGTCGATTTCGTTTCGCACCAGCGAAGGTGTCATCACCCCGGTGCACGACGTCACCTTTGGGGTCGAGGCGGGCAGAACGCTGGGCTTGGTGGGGGAGTCCGGATCGGGTAAGTCGATTTCGACCATGGCCCTGATGCAGCTTTTGCCCGGCAACGCCTCGTTGAGCGGTGAAACCCGGATGACTTACACAGACAAGGCCGGGAAAGAGATCGCACTTGGCCGCTTGAAAACCGGCAGCAAGGAACTGCGCCGCATTCGAGGCGGCGAGATCGGGATGATTTTTCAGGAACCAATGGCCAGTTTCTCGCCTGTCTACACGATCGGCAATCAGATGATGGAAGCCATCATGCTGCATCGCGGGCTGAAAAAGCGTGCCGCGCGGGAATATGCAATCGAGATGCTGAACAAAGTCGGCATATCGAATGCCTCTGCACGGGTTGACCAGTACCCGCACGAATTGTCTGGCGGGATGCGACAGCGCGCCATGATCGCACTAACGCTGTCTGCCGGCCCTGCCCTGTTGATCGCAGATGAACCGACTACGGCGCTGGACGTGACTATTCAGGCTCAGGTGTTGGACCTGATGCGCGATCTGCAACGCGATTTTGGCATGGGCATGATTTTCATCACCCATGACCTTGGCGTGATCGCCCAGATCGCCGACGACGTTGCCGTGATGTATCTGGGAACTATCGTCGAGCGCGGCCCCGCCCGGGACGTGATCAGAAATCCGCAGCATCCCTATACTCAGGGTTTGTTGGACGCGATCCCCAGCGTCGAACACCTGCACGACCGCCTGAAACCGGTGCCGGGAGATATCCCCAGCCCGACCGCGCGCCCAACGGGCTGTCCATTTCATACCCGATGCGCCCAAGCGATAGCGGGGACCTGCGACGTGACAGCGCCGACCGAGGTCTCAACCATTCCCGGCCGCGCAGTACGCTGCTGGTTGCACAGCGACAAAGATCGGAACGCCGCATGACCCCGAAACACGATACTCTGATCGAGGTGAAAGACCTTTCGGTCCATTTCCCGATCAAAACGCGCAAGCTGTTCAGAACCGAAGTGCAGATGCTGCGTGCAGTGGACGGTGTTAGTTTCGATATCAAACGTGGCGAGACTGTCGGACTGGTCGGAGAGTCCGGATCGGGTAAAACAACCGTTGGCCGCGCGATCCTGCGCGCGATTGATCCGACGGATGGCGAGGTGATTTTTCACCGCAAAAACAAGGGTGAAATCGATCTGGCCCACGCATCCGAGGCTGAGCTGCGCAAGGTAAGGTCGAAAATGAACATGGCCTTCCGAGAAGGAGGGATCAACGTCCACAACCTTGCTGGCGACCTTCTGCGCGCCTTTCGACCGGAAATGAGCCTCGTGTTTCAGGACCCCTACTCGTCTTTAAACCCACGCATGACAGTCCGCGATATCATTGCCGAACCGTTGGTGGCGTCAGGCAAGTTCAAAGACCGAGCCAAAATCGACGCCCGCGTTCGTGAAATAGCCGCGCGATGCAAACTGAACCTCGAACACCTGCGCCGTTTTCCTCATGCTTTTTCCGGCGGGCAACGGCAACGAATCTGTATCGCACGGGCTTTGGTGTCCAAGCCAAAGTTTGTCGTTTGCGACGAAAGCGTCTCGGCCCTGGATGTCTCGATTCAGGCAGAAATCGTGAATCTGCTAAAAGATCTACAGGATGAGATGGGTGTCTCGTTCCTGTTTATCGCCCATGATCTGAGTGTCGTCGCACAGATGTCGCACCGCGTGGCGGTGTTGTATGTCGGGAAATTCGTGGAATATGCCCCGACTGAAAAGCTGTTTTTCGCGCCAAAACATCCCTACACACACGCGCTGCTTAGCGCGATTCCCACAGCGGACCCCGACGCAGATTTTGACCCGATCCGTTTGAAGGGGGAAATACCGAACCCGCTGGCTGCGCCGTCAGGGTGCCGGTTTCACACCCGATGCCCGTTTGCAAAAGATCGTTGCAAAACCGAAGCTCCGGCGTGGCGAGAACTGGATACAGACCATTTCGTAGCCTGTCATTTTGCGGAAGACTTCAATTTTGACAGGCACCAGAAAGCGTCGCAGTCCGGCCCTAAGGGTGCAGTTTAAGGCTCGTATGAGGTGCTCTTCAGCTTACTCAAAGCGCTGCCGACATGCATCAGAATTTCTTACCACTGCTGCGGTCTGAAACCGAGGACTCAAAGCAATACCAAGGTTGTAGCAACCCGACTTACATCAGGACCGAAACATAGCTTTCGACGGAGGCGCTTTTCAGCCAGTACAGCAGCAGGCATACGCATGCGGCGGCTGGCAGTGCCAGTTCAAGCATTTCTCTGTTCTGCTTAGAAGAGCCGTTCCCCAGACGCGTGGCGATGGCAGTTTTCCAGTGTGCCGGGAACGGCTCTCTCATCATTGATTTAAACATATTCTACTCGTTACTTTAACCACGAATACAAATTACCCGTGCAACTTTAACCCAATATTAACTGGGCATTTTATGCCAAAATCACCCTTTTTTTTGGCGCTTGGCCGAAGATAATTCCGACGCCTTATGGTCGTTGTTCACAATTTCTGAACGAACAGCCACCTTACCGATCTCAGATCCCCAGTGTCTGAGGGCCGTTCCGTCTAAGGCATTTCTCTTGCCTGCGTCACATTCTGATGTTTCAATGTGATATACGATTGCCTTTATCACCCGGAGATTCTTTTAAAAACAAGGGGAAACTAATGAGATTGTCCTGCCTTCTTGTTCTGGCAGCAAGTTTGAGCGCTTCATTCGCCTCTGCGCAAAACGAAGCGATTCAACACGATGCTGAATACTATATTCTTCACGCCCAACACGCCGATCAATGGGCGCAGGACGACTCGGTGGTCGATGCGGCATTGGCAGCCTTTCAGGACCAAAACGGTGGTAAACCCCCGAATATCGTCAGCGTATTGATCGACGACATGGGGTTTGGTGACATGGGAATCCCCGAACTGAACGCAGTTCGTGGTTATGAAACGCCGAATATCAACGATTTTTCGGATCAGGCCCTACGGATGGTCCGGATGTATACCGAGCCATCATGCACCCCAACCCGCGTGGCGCAAATGACAGGACGATTGCCAGTGCGAATGGGTATGGGCGACACAACCGTCGACATTGCCGGGTTCGGGCTGCCTGATGGTGAAGTCACGCTCGCCGAAGTTCTGAAGCAAGCGGGATACGCCACTAGCCATGTTGGGAAATGGCACATGGGCGACATCGCTGAAAGCTGGGCTATGAACCAGGGGTTCGACTACGCCCAACACGCGATCCACCAACAGGGCCAGCTTACAATCTTCAATGACGACGCGATAAAGGAACAGGTCTCTGTCGCGATCCGGGACTTTGATGACAAGTACACTCTGGACGGTTGGTTCCGCCCTGATGCCGCTGCGATGATGACCGTGATCGAGGGCGAAGCCGGCGGGCCGATCCGCGAGATCCGAATGCAGCCCGGCGAAAGGTGGAACGCAGAAAAATATGATGAAATGAACCAGGCATTTCAGGACAAGACTCTGGAAGAACTCGAGCGCCTCGCTGAAGGCGACGAGCCGTTTTTTCTGCAGTACTGGCCAATGATACCGCTGGACAATACCCGCGCCGGACGATCAGGCCCCGAAAGTGTGAACGGTGGCCTCTACGTTGATAAGATGCAGTTGCTGGACCAGTGGCTGGGCGAGCTGTTCACGCGAATGGATGATTTGGGCGTGTCCGAAAACACTGTCGTAGTCGTCATGGGCGACAACGGTCATTTCACCAAATACGCGCCGCAATCCGGGTTCACGCCGCTGATCTACGCAGGAGGGAAAGGCGATACGACCGAAGGCGGTGTCCGCGTCGATGCCTTTATCCGCTGGCCCGGCATGATCGAAGCTGACGGTCTGCTGAACAGCATAATCCATGTTTCAGACCTCTATACGACACTATCGCGTTTTGCAGGGGCCGATCAGTACATCCCTCGGGATCGGCTGGTGGACGGGGTCGATCAGTCTGCTGCTTTGCTGCTTGCTGATGAAACCAAGGCGCGCCGCGACCACGTCATTATCTATTCGGTCAACAAACCTGAGGCGGTAGTAAAAGATCAGCTAAAACTAAAACTTCCTGGCCCGGGTGAAAGCGCGATTCTGGCAAAGTTCTTCGATCTCTACCGCGACACACGTGAAGAATATTCGGTTTCGACCGAGGTGGGTGCCTGGGGCGGGCAGGAATTCGCGCGGATTTTGGGGCGTCACATGGCCCGCAAGGAAAAGTTCCCCGACACCCCACCCGCGTATGGCGCGCCGTATGAGGGGATTGAGAACATTCGCCCCGAAACTCAGAAAGCCGTCGACGCGTTCTTGATCAAACGCGCGTCACCTCAGCAATAACTCGGTAACTGGTTTCAATTCAGGAGAAGCAGATGGTCGGAAGCATTCTATTTGCGCTTGGCTTAGTCATTTCGCTGGGCATCGGCTTTGTCTATTTTCGCGATCTGGGCGACGTATCCCAGATGGTGCTGACCGTAAAACGCAAGAACATGATACGATTTATCCGACATGAATATCGGTTGATCGCAGTTGGCCTTGGCGGTTTCGTGGTCGCCACTCTGGCGCATTTCATTACGGGCAGCGGACCGTTCTGGCTGTGGGTGATTGCAGCATTGCTGACGGTTTTCCTTTATGGCTTTCCCTATGTGTGGGTGCATTTGGGACTAAGGAACCAACTAAACGACGCCGCCTATTTCCCGATTGACGAAGCCCGTAAATATGTCGGTCCAACCGCTCCTGTCATCGTGATCGAAAATAACGGCTTTGCCCGCGCGCACCCGGACGCACAGATCATGCGGCCGCATCTTGCAGGTAATACAGACGGTCTAGGGGGCGAGGATATCGTGATGACCTATTGCGCGATGGCCAACCTTGGGCAGGGTTACATCCCAAGGATCGAAGGCAAACGGCTGAACCTCGAGGTTTTGGCCCAGCACGGCAACAACCTGATCCTGCGGGATAACGAATCTGGTGAGCCAATCCAGCATATCTATGGGTTTCGCGAAGCCGATCACGACAAATACGCCGAAGGCCCAGCCTGCCCTGTGCGCCCCGAGGCACAGATGACGCCCTGGCCAACCTACAGAATGACCTTTCGCGGCTTTCAAAAGGCATTCCCAGCCGGAGAGGTTTTTCTGAACAAACCCTCGCCCAATCCCGTGCTTCGGCTGCTGGACATGGTCACCGAGATCACTTTCGGATGGGGAATCGGACGCCAACACCAAGAGGACGCGCCCGTCATGGACAACATGGACCGCACGGACGAGCGTTTGCCAAATAAAACCTATGTCTGGGGAATTACGATCGGTAAGGACGCCGCCTGCTGGACCGATGACTTTGTGATCGACAACAACTGGATCGTGAATGCGAATGTCGGCGGGCGCGATGTGGTCGTGAGCTTGGACCCCAAGTATGAAAGCCTGGGGATTTGGTACAACGACAGTGGCGTACCTATAACCCGGTGCGATTTCTGGGGCATGTCGGATCAGGGCAGGCTACGACGTGTCGAGACGCTGCGCGCAGGTGTCTTTTGGCATGTCTGGGCCGAGTTCTTTCCAAGCACTGATATCAACCGCGTCAGCCTCGGACAGAAGCAGGATACCAGCACCGCAGCTTAAAGCACATCGACTAGTGTTTGAACGACAGGAGGAGACAAATGAGCCGGATTAAAAGATTAAGGGACGCAACCGTAGGCTTGATGTTTGCCGCCTGCGCTCCGATCTCTGCGCTGGCGCAACAGTCGGATTGGTCATATCAGGCGACGATCTACCTGTTTACGCCAGAAACAAACGTATCGACTGAAACGGTAATTGGTACTTTAGAAGGGACACTCTCGTTTTCGGACGCGCTGGAGAACCTTGAATTGGCCTTTATGGGTACATTCGCGGCGACCAACGGCCAATGGTCCATATTGGGGGATTACAACTATACGGACTTGTCGTTCAGCAACAGCGCCCCGACTCCCAACAGCTCAGGGTTGGAGACGTCGTTGACGACGCAGTTTCTAAGCGGCTTTTTGGGGTACCGGGTTTTGAGCACAGAAAAGTCCACCGTGGATCTTGCTGCCGGGTTTCGTTGGTTCAAGACGGAAACCGATCTGACGGTTCTGCCGGGTGCGGCCCCCGGTCGCTCCGTGAATGTCAACGAAAGCTGGACGGATCCTGTTATCGGGATCAGGGCTCGGTTCGACTTAGCTGACCGATGGTCGGGAGCAGCATTTTTCGACTACGGTGGGTTCAGAAGCGGCAGTGAAACATGGCAGGTACTTCTGACCGCAGATTATGAGATAAACGACCGATGGATGATCCGCGGCGGTTATCGCTACATTTCGTTTGAGCACAACATAGATGGGAATGAATTCAAATTCGATCAGTCCGGCCCCCTGATTGGAGCAACCTACCGATTCTGAAATACGAACCGTTTAGATAATCAGGCGCTGCGCACAGCGACAGGTTGCGGCGTTGGGGATGTCCAAAGCGGGCCCGGCATATCGGTTGACAGTACTTGTGACACTGCCTTTGCCCATGTCGAAACCTGCAACAACACAATCGCACCGCCGACCACGATGGTCGCGCCAAGTACAGGCGATGCCGCCAGTTCATGACTTTGCGTGGCGGCGATCCAAAGCGCAAAGCCAAGCCGCGTCACTGCAACGGCGTCGGTCACTTTGGTTAAGCCCGGAAGAAAGTAAGTGGTCACCACAGTGGCGCAAACAATAGCGCACATATAGATCAACCCGGTCAACACCGGCAACGGCATTCCATACCGCATCACGTCAATATGCGAATATAGAACGTAACCAGCAGAGAAGGCGAGAAAAGCGATAGAGTAAAGCCTGCGCTTTTGCTGCTCGAAATGTGTAAAGATCCGCTTCACCACAAAGACCCTCTGCCCAATGCCAAGAACCTTTCTGGGTGTTGAATTTGCGGTTGGTCTGACGAAAAAAGGGCGGAAATTTGACTTTGTGGGCGAATGCGAACCGAATTTCGGCCGGGACGTCCGTCAAAACCCGAACGAGACCATTGACGCGTAGTTGTCCGCCAACATCCTTGCGCCATCGCGATCGAAATCGACCGAAGGCAATGCCCCCATGTCTACTTCGTAGGACCCGGCAAACATTTTGGACAGATCTACTGTCAGTGCAATTTCAGTCTTGCCGCCTGTGTCGTGCTGTGCAGGCAAAGACACAGAAATCTCTCTCGTATTTTCCGAAAAGCCTACATGATAGGTCAATAGCGACACAGTTTCGCCAATCCGAAGCGCACCTTCGAAAACTACAAACTTGTAGCCGCCTTCTCGACTCCAAGCCATCTGGCCTTCGGGGTCAAGCTTATCCCGCATTTCCAGCGACGTATTGGCTTGCGCATCCAATCCCACCAGAAAACGCAGATACTCAACGTCGCGCAGTGGCACATCTGTCAAAGTGATCGAGTGCGACAATGAGTCGTTGTCGAAACGCAACAAATGGTAACTGTCAGGCACGACATACGTTTCGCCGCCCTGCGACAGGCTCAGGTTACTGATGAAGAACTTGAAGTCGTGAATTTCAAACACCCCTTCCCCGCCGGGGTTGTCGTAGATGAACTGGTCGTAGACCAAAGGCTCACCGCCCATTTGCGCTTGAAAGGTCAACGTCACCGTTTTGTCCCGGACATCCCGCGAGGCCAGGATTGCCCAGACGCCTATGATCAGGACCAACAGCCCGGCAAGTCCCGTCATGATCTGGGGTCGCTGCATTATTAAATAGCCCCCAAAGTAAATCGGAAGCTTCTGCAATCGTCACCGCTTCTGTTCACACAGCAGAGATTTACTGACCGGAGGCTCATTCGCAGTTTCGCATGCATTGTGCGAACCCCCGAGATGCAATGGCATGCGCCGACCAAACCGTCGCTGAAACAACCGAGCTGGTCTGTGTATTTGGATCGCATTTCATTTCCCCGGTGTGACATGCTCGCAAAAAACCCTAGTGTAATACGCGCTTTACCTTACGTCACCTCAGTTTTCAATGCCGATGGTAAGCCTTGTGACTTGTCACGCTTGGAGAGCTGATCCGCGGTCGGCGGCTTCACCTGAGGCAAAGACATCCCCGCTTCAAGAAGAGTTTAATGAAATTTCACACGACTATCATCAATACTGGCAGGGAAACGCCAAATGTGTGCCGTTGGGTCACATTTTCAAAGACAGCAAACTTAAAGTTGACAAAATATACTAAAGTTGTAAATACCGCCTCGTGTGATTTCCATTGGGCTTCAGTTCGAAAAGGCCACCAAAGATGCTGACAGCAAAGCTCCCAGTTACCATGTTCACCCTGACAGCGATGATCGTTGTCGCAGGATGCAAAGAAGAACAGACAACGCAGATCCAAGTCAGACCAGTTCTGTCAACGGTCGTTGCGGATGTGGATGCGGTTCGGTTAGCTAGCTATCCGGGTCGGGCCAAAGCTGTACGCGAGGTCAACATCGCTTTCGAAGTTCCCGGAAAGGTTCTTGCACGTCCCGTCGATGTGGGATCGCAGGTCGAGGCCGGTGATGTTTTGGCCACTTTGGACTCAGACCCTTACGCAGCGCGTGTGCGCGCATTGGAAGGACAGCGCGACGCGCTGAAAGCCAATCTGACAAATGCGAAGATCGAGTTGGAGCGGCGCGAGCAGCTGGTGAAAAACAATCATATTGCCCAGGCACGCGTTGACGATCAGATCGCTCTCGTCAAGGCGACCGAAGCCAATATCGAAGCCACCCAAGGCCAATTGGATGAAGCACGGCTTAACCTTGGCTATACGACACTGGTCGCCCCTTTTGACGGCGCGATATCCGCAACCTATGTGGAACAATTCCAAAACACCATCGCCGGCCAGCCCATTGTTCGGGTGCTCGACACCTCGCGCATCGAAATGGAGGTTGCAGTCCCTGAGAACTTCATCAACCTCGAGCCCTTTGTCGAAGGTATCGAAGTTGAATTCTCAAGCCTGCCTGGCCTGAAGATACCTGCTCAAGTCGCACATGTAGGGAACGAAGCGTCTTCAGCGACCCGGACTTATCCGGTGACGATCATCATGGAACAGCCAGAGGGTGGCGTAATTCAACCCGGAATGGCCGGTCGCGCCACAGCCAAGGTACATCTGCCGGATAGCTGGAGCGATCAGGGCATTCACGTCCCTTCAAGCGCCGTGTTTTCACCCAACCAGAAATCGCCGGACGAAACATTTGTCTGGGTCATCGACCCCGAAGACCTGACCGTATCCGCCACACCCGTAACCGTTAACGCATTCAACGACCGGGGATTTTTGGTCAGCGGCCTTGAGGCCGGTATGCGGATCGCGACTGCCGGCGCGAACACTCTGAAGGACGGTCAGAAAGTCACTCTGACCACAGGCGGAGAATAAGTTGATGTCGCTCGCTTCGGTCGCGGTCAAGAACCGCACGGTCACCTATTTTGCGCTGGCGCTGATCCTCGTGATCGGAACGCTCAGCTATTTTCGACTGGGTCAGCTGGAAGACCCTGAGTTTACGGTTAAAACGGCGCTGGTCGTAACCCAATATCCCGGCGCCAGCCCGACCGAGGTCGAACTGGAAGTTACTGACAAGATCGAAACTACCATTCAAGAACTGCCGGAACTGCGCTTCCTAACCTCGTATTCTCATGCAGGTCTGTCCATCGTAAAAGTCGAAATTCAGCAGGAATATTGGGCTGACCGCCTACCCCAGGTCTGGGACAAAATGCGAAACAAAGTAGGCGATTTGCAAGGCAGCCTACCGCCCGGCGCTGGTGCACCGAACGTTATCGACGACTTTAGTTTTGTCTACGGGTTCGTTCTGGCCGTGACCGGAGATGGGTTCACCTATGCAGAGCTCGAGGAACACGTAAAAGCCATCCGCAAGGAACTGAGCCTGGTCCAAGGCGTATCCCGTGTCGAGACCTGGGGCCTGCAGCCCAAGGTGATCTATCTGGATGCCTCCGAGCAGCGACTGCTGGATCTTGGCGTGTCTGCGCAGGACTTTCTGTTAACCCTGAACTTGCAGAACCAGGTGGTCGACTCCGGCGCGCTCACAATCGGAGATCGCAGGCTGCGGATCGCGCCGACAGGGGAATTTCAATCACCTGAGGATATCGGCAACCTGCAACTACGCCCCGGCCTGACAGACCGGGTTTTGGATGTGGCAGAGGGGGCCGACATACCTGTCCAACTACCTGTGTCACGCGATTCCGATGTGATCCGACTGCAAGATATCGTGGACATCCGGCAAGGATATCTGGAACCTGCCCTGACCCAAATGCGCTATGACGGACAGCCTGCAATCGGCTTGTCGATTGCAAACGTATCCGGAGGAAATATCGTGGATACCGGGCGCAACCTCGATGCGGCGCTCGAAGAAATCTCGTCCCGCCTCCCCGTCGGCATCGAAATGCACCGAGTTGCCTGGCAAAGCGATCTGGTAACCGAGTCGATCAACTCGTTCATGGTCAACCTTCTCGAGGCCGTATTGGTCGTCTTGATTGTCGTTGCTGTATTCATGGGATGGCGTATGGGCCTGATCATAGGCAGTGCACTACTTCTGACCATTTTGGCCACGTTCATGGTAATGGTCGTTCTCAAGATCGACCTGCAGCGGGTCTCTTTGGGTGCGTTGGTGATCGCGCTGGGGATGATGGTGGACAACGCCATTGTCGTAGCCGATGGAATGGCCGCGCGCATGAAAAAGGGCATGGGCAAGATCGAAGCCGCGATCGAAGCCGCGGGCCAGCCCAGCATGGCTTTGCTGGGGGCCACGATTGTAGCAGTGATGGCCTTTTTTCCTATCTACGCCTCGTCGGCAGCCGCCGGGGAATACGCGGGATCTTTGTTTGTTGTTGTGGCCGTTTCGCTGCTGATCAGCTGGATCATTGCCATGACGATTACGCCGCTGATGTGCATTGACATGTTGCCCACCCCCAAGGTCGAGACGACGCATACCGAAAGCGCCTTTACCTCGGGGTTCCGTGCTGTATTGAGGCGTTGCCTGCGTCATCGTGGCATCACCGCGATGGTGTTTCTGGCCTTACTGGGCGGCGCGATCTACGGCTTCAGCTATGTCGACCGCCTGTTCTTTACCGACGCCACACGGCAGCAATTCATGGTCGATGTCTGGGCCGAAGAAGGCAGTACGATCGACCAGACCTCGGAATTGGCACGTAGAGTCGAGGACAAACTGAATGGCGATCCGCGTGTGAAAGGCGTATCGACCTTCATGGGCGCAGGCGGTCCCCGGTTCTATCTGCCGGTCGACCCCGAGCTTCCTTATGCCAGCTACGCGCAGCTTGTGGTCAATACTGAAAGCCTTGAGGTCGTGAACGACCTTGTCGCAGAACTGGACGCATGGATCGAAGGCGCAATCCCCGAGGCGATGACGCGGGTGCGCAAATACACGGCTGGGCCTGGCAATACATGGCCGTTCGAGGTTCGCTTTAGCGGTCCGGCCAATGCTGACCCGCAAGTACTGCGCAACCTGGCGGAACAGACGATGGATGTCTTACGCGCTTCCCCCCATGCCAAGGACATTCGAAGCGATATGCGAAACCGCGTCGCCAAACTGGTTCCGGAGTATGATCAGACAACCGGCATCTGGACGGGTACGTCCCGCAACGACATAGCCAGCGCCGCGCGCTTTGCCTACGACGGGCTGCCGGTTGGTCTCTATCGTGAGAATGAGGATCTGCTGCCCATCATCTTACGTCGGACCGAAGACGAACGGCAGACCGTCGGGCGTGACTTTGAGCAAATCCAGATCCAGCCGGCCTTCTCGACTAAGTCGCTGCCATTGTCTTCTGTAACGCAAGGGGTTGAGATCGAATTGGAGGATCCGACTATCGTCCGTTGGCAACGCCAGCGCGCGGTTACGGTTCAGGCCAGCTCGAAAGGCGTTACCCTACCCTCTTTGGTTGATGAGGTCCGCGCTGACATCGAGGCAATCGAGCTGCCCCCCGGATATCGGATCGAATGGAGAGGTGAGACCTTCAGCACAGCAGATGCCCAGGATTCGCTGAAACCCGGGTCCGGCCCAGCGCTGGTGATCATGGTCTTCCTGGTGGTTGCGCTGTTCAACGCTTTCCGTCCGGCGCTGGTTGTCTTTACGGTCGTTCCCTTTGCGATGATTGGGATCACTGGTGGCCTGCTGCTATTCAATCAACCCTTCTCGTTTATGGCCCTGTTGGGCGCGATGAGCCTTGTCGGCCTGATGATCAAGAACGCGGTCGTGTTGCTGGATCAGGTCAGCGTCAATCTGGAAGAAGGTATGAAGCCTTATGATGCGCTGGTCGAGGCAACAGTCTCGCGTCTGAATCCCGTATTCCTTGGGGCAGCCACGACAATCCTTGGTGTATTGCCACTGCTGCAGGACATCTTCTGGGTGGCCATGGCGACCACAATCGCTGCCGGTCTGACCGTGGGAACAGTCGTAACTATGCTGATGGTTCCGGTCTACTACGCCCTTTTCCACGGCATCCGACCTCCAGAAACCAAAGACACCTAAGTGCAAGAGCTGAAGCGCAACTCTGGCTATCAACTGAAACGGAGCGAGCCATGTCAAAACCCAAGTTGTTCGCTGCGATCATTGCAAGTGCAATGGTCGCGGGTGGCGCCCTGGCCTGGATCGCAACAGTGCCAAAACCGCTGGTGGTTCAAGGCGAAGTCGAGGCGACCCGCATTGACCTGGCCGCAAAAATCGGCGGCCGTGTCGCCGCTGTGAATGTCGATTTCGGGGACACCGTGCAGATAGGCGATATGGTCGTGTCCTTGGGCAGCCCGCAATTGCAAGCGGGTCTGAAGACGGCACAAGCCGCTGTCGACGTGGCGATTGCCAATCGTGATCTGGTTTTCGCAACCCGACCCGAGGTCATCGACGCGCGCCGGGCCGAGCTTGCGCGCGCCAAAGCCGATCAGGACCTGGCGCAAAAGACTTATGACCGGATCGAAAAACTCAGCGAAACCTCGTTTGCTTCGCTACAAAGGCTTGACGAGGCCTCGAACACTTTGGCGGCCGCCCAACGTGGGGTCGACGCGGCGCAGGCCAATCTCGAACTCGCCGAAAACGGCAACAGCATAGAACAAAAAGCCGTTGCTCAGGCTCAGGTCCAAGAAGCCAAGGCCGCTTTGCTACGCACGCAAACTGATCTTGAAGAGCTGCAAATTGCAGCACCTATCAGCGGTCAGGTCACCGCCCGGCTTGCAGAACCTGGCGAGCTTTTCTCGGCCGGGGCTATTTTGTTATCCATAGTGGATATTGATAACGCCTGGTTCACGTTCAACCTGCGTGAAGACTTGCTGAACGGGCTGGAAATTGGGCAGGAACTGAATGTGCGCGTACCGGCCCTGGGTGATCTGGTGATCCCTGCTCGCGTTACTGCCATCAATGCCGAAGGCAGCTATGCCAATTGGCGCGCCACGAAAGCCACGGGTGATTTCGACCTGCGCACATTCTCGATCAGGGCTGAGCCGGTCACGCGCGATGCGGCCCTGCGGCCGGGTATGAGCGCTTTGGTGGATTGGGCGGCACGCTAGGCCATGTCGCGTCCGCTACCAGCCGGTTTTCGGCGCTCCTTTCGTCGAGAGCTGCGCCGGATTGCCCATCAACCTCGCCTAGCATTTATGCTGGGGCCATTTCCTTTGATCCTGATGCTGTTGCTTTCTGCGGTCTTCGCGCCCGGGCTTCCTTCGAGCCTGCCCGTAGCCGTTGTCGATCAGGATGGGACAACCCTGTCGCGCCAGGCTGTTCGCATGATCGACGCCACTGCGGACCTTGCGGTCACTGTCCGCGCGACGTCTCTGGCCGAGGCGCAGGACGCTCTCGTCTCGGGCGCGGTGTACGCCGTTATTTTCATACCCCAGTCAATGGGGCGCGACTTGCTGCAAGGCAACCGGCCCGAGCTTGTTACCTTCTATAACAACCAATTCCTGACCGTCGGAGGCATCGTTTCAAGGGCTAGCAGGCAGGCAATGGGGACCTTTTCGGCAGGTGTTGCAACCCAGGCTCTGGTCGCAAACGGGGCTGTCCCCGAGGCCGCAGTTGAAGCGGTCGTACCGATCCCGGTTCAGCGCAGTCCTCTGTTCAATCCGGCTCTGGACTATGTCCAGTTCCTGCTTGCCGCCCTTATGCCCACTGTATTGCAAATCTTCATAACAGCCAGCGCTGCACTGACCATCGGCAGCGACGTCCAGCACCCCAATGGCATGGCACGGCTGACCCGGATTGGCGGCTCGTCGATCACGGGTATCGCGGGAAAACTGGCACCCTACGGGTTAGCCTATTTGCTGACACTTATCTTTGCAGACGTGATCATTTTTGGGGCATTTGATGCTCCGTTCAACGGAAACATTTGGCTGCATGGAGCTTACTCGGCAGGCTTTGTTTTAGCTTGCCTGTGTCTGGGCGGGATGCTCGCGATGATCGCCGGAGAAACCGTGGGCGCGCTAGGCTTGACCGGCGTGCTGACCGGCCCAGCCTTCGGCTTTGCCGGCATCAGTTTTCCGCGCATAACAATGAACACTTTTGCATGGATTTGGGGTGGATTGCTGCCGCTGACCGCCTATCTGCAACTTCGCACGGATCAGGTACTGCGCGGCGCGCCGATTGAAGTATCTCTGCCTGCCTTTGGATGGTTGCTGGGGCAGATACTGCTTTACGGTTCAGTTCTGGTGTTTTTGGTGGCCCGCTCGGCGCAAATGCCAGCTAAACAGGCGAGCACTGCATAATGAAACGCTTTCTCGACGCTGTTTTGGACTCGATCTTCAGGCTGTTTGCCGACAAGGGTGCGCGCATGACGATGGTCGTTTCGATCCTGATCTATGCGTTTCTCTACCCCCAACCCTATACAGGCGAAGTGGTTCGGGATGTCCCTATCGTCGTAATTGACCAGGACGGATCAACCGCCAGTCGAGAACTGCGCCGACGTGTCGACAATTCGGATCAGGTCGCAGTGGTCGCGCACACCGACGGACTGCCAGCCGCGCAAGAGATGTTCAACGCGCGAAAGGTCTATGGTGTCCTGATCATACCGCCTGATTTCGAACAAGATCTTTTGCACGGGCGCCAATCCCCAATCGCAGCCTTCGGAGACGGCAGTTATTTCCTTCTTTACGGAGCGATTTCCTCGGCTGTGTCATCTGCTGCGAACAGTCTTGGGGCCGAAATCCGTGTAAGCCGTCTGACCGCTCTGGGCGTTGACGCAGGAACGGCTGCAGCTCTTGTTTCGCCGGTGGTGATTACTTCGGTTCCTCAGTTCAACCCGAACGGAGGATATGCCAGTTTCGCAGTTCCAGCCGCGTTTGTCCTGATAATCCAGCAAACGCTGCTGATCGGAATAGGAATAATGCACGCAGGCAAACCGGCTAGACCGGGCATAGCGAGGGTGGCAACACCCACCGCCTACATTCTTGTGTATACATTCTGGGTCGCGGTAACACAGTTGCTGCTGCCAGTGATTTATGGGCTGCCGCAGGTCGGTCACCCGATAACGCTGTTTGCCATTGCGGTGCCGTTTCTAATGGCCGTGACCGCAATGGGTTTTGCGCTTGTTCAGGTGATCCCTACCCGGGAAGGAATCATCTTCTTTCTTGTCGTGCAGGGATTGCCGCTGTTCTTCATAACCGGCGTCTCATGGCCGATCGAAAGTGTGCCAGATCCAATTCGCTGGCTGGCGATGGCAGTGCCCTCAACTTCGGCTATGTCCGCCATCATCCGCGTCGACCAAATGGGCGCGTCGCTTTCAATGATCATACCAATCGTGAAGCTGCAGCTTGCGCTTGCTGTTGGTTATGCAGCCATAGCGTACGCGCTGCACAATTGGCGATTTCCGAACAGCAGCTGAGCCTCGGCGCGCTGCTTACGAGTCCAAGAACACAGTCCGCAGAATGCGGTGGATGTCGTCTGAAAACTCGTCACGAGAAGTCGAAACAACCAAGGCTCCTCGGGTTGATGTGACCAGCAAATGCGCCAAATCGAGCGCCCTGTCCGGCGTCGCCGCCAAACCATTTTCTGACATGAACCGGGCAAGGTTTTCGACGTAGACCTTGGGCCAGTTTTCCGGCTGGTCTGCCGACAGTTTCAGGGCATCTTCCAAAAGCTCTGACCCATGTCGTGTTTTGGCCAGCTCGACCGAGTCTCCGACCACCGAGGTTAAAACCGTGGCCAGAACGTCGATAGGGTCGCCATTTGCCTCATCCAGAATTCCAAAGACGTTTTGGTACAACGCCTGCATATACGTGACCAATGACCACGAATAGCACGCGTCTTTTGAACCGAACTTCTTGTAAATCGACTGCCGCGACAACCCGACCGCCCGGGCGATATCTTCCATCGAAGTTTTGCGGAAACCGTATTGGGCAAAGGCCGTCATGACATCGCGAGGATTGACGCCAGAGATTGTGTAAGCCGTTACCATTTTTCACCTTTCTGAGGTTTTGCAAACCACATCCGGCACTGTTTCCCCATCGCCAGATACCGCTTGTCCAACCCGTTCCTGCCAGGAGGACATACCCCATGTTTTGCATCATGTTTACAGTATTAATACTTAATGTCAACTGACCGTGATCACAAAACGTCGCGAAATTTTCGCTACAACCGACTCAAAAGCGCCGCCCCATTGGTCGGGGCGGCGCGCGTGCGAGGTCACATATCTAAACCGCAAAGTCAGGCTTGCACTGCCTTCATGAAACGGTCCCGGATGACGACTGGATCCATGGTAATCGGCGGCATTTTAGCGTTTCCGCTTTGGCATTTGGCAACGATGATGGTCATCTTTCGCGCCTCCAACGCCTCTTGCACAACCCGACCGGTGTCTTCGGCCTGACACTCGATCACCCTGTCGCAACCGGCCGCTTCTGCCATTTTCGCAAGAGAGGTTTTCTGTCCTGCGTAAGTAGGCTGGTCGCCGGTAGAACCATATGATCCGTTATCAACGATCAGCAGAATATAGTTGTCGGCCACGTTGTTTGCGATTGTTGGCAGCGTACCCAGATTGGTCAGAACCGACCCATCCCCGTCAATCACGATGACCGGTTTGGGTTGTGACAGCGCCAGGCCAAGACCTATGGACGACGCCAACCCCATGGTCCCCAGCATGTAGAAATTAGAGGGCTGGTCATCGATGGCATGCAGTTCCTGACTGGGGATGCCAATATTGCAGACAACCAGCTGATCACGCAGAATCGGGGCGATTTCTTTCAGGATTTCAGAACGGATCATTGGTCGCCATAGCCTCCCCAAAAATTGGCGTCGGTCAGGATGGCGACCGGCTTGTTGCACATGAACGTGTATTTCAGGATCGCGTCCAGCTCTTCTACGTCCGACTTGTGATGAAAGTGATAGGTCGGGATATTCAGCTGCGCCAGCAGTGCCTTTGTGTGAACGGCCATTTCGACTTGACAGGCGATCGGTTCGCGCAGCTCACCCCGGTACGAAATCAGCATGGGCAATGGCATTCTGTAATACTGGATCAGCGTGGCCAGTGTATTGATCGTCACACCGATCGCCGTGTTCTGCATGATAATCGCGGGGCGTTTGCCACCCATCCAGGCACCCGCGCACAGGCCCATTCCTTCGTCCTCTTTGTTCGAAGGGATGTGATAAATACCCTCGCGTTCGTCGATCTCGGCAATAACGCCGGCCAGCTGTTTGCAAGGAACGGTAGTGACGAACGAGATATCGTTGGCCACCAGATCGTCCGTGATCTTCTTGTCTATATTCATATCCTGTCAGTCAGTCCTGTTTTGGCGCACAAGGCGCAGTTCGAAGTGTTATGGCCTGCGGTGCACGTGGACCGCGCAGCCAGCATGACGAACGACCCGAGACGCGGTCGATCCCAAAAAATAGTCACTTAGGCCAGGCTTGTGCGACCCGATGACGATGCAATCAACGTCGTTATCCTTGGCGAAATCGATGATGGTTCGGGCCGTATGCCCTTTGATGATCTCGGGCTTGACCCCGTCCAGCCCCGAAACCTTGTCACGCAACAAATTACGGGCGGAGCGAAACCCTTCGGCGACCATATCTTTGTCGAGATATGCGCTGACCGATCCCTGCGGCATTTCATAGACGTGTAGCGCGACTATCTCGGCGCCTTCCGCTGACAAGGCCCGCGCGACTTCCAGCGTATGTGGCGATATGCCGTGGTCCAAAGCCATGGGTACAAGAATTTTGCGATACATATTACCTCTCTTTCTGGCGCGGTCAGTGCTCCGGTGCGAGGATGATTTTCGGCGCGGCGACCATTCCCCGACGCAGATCCCGAAACGCCCGCCCCCCCTCTGACATCGGCCGCTCCTCAACCCAGTCCAAAGCACCCAACCGTCCATCGAAAATAGCTGCAGCCGTTTGGCGAAAATCCTCAGCCGTATAGGTATAGGTGCCGATAAATGTGATCTCCTGCAAGGTCATGCGGCGAATATCCAAACCTCCGGCACCCTCGCCAAGTCCGACATGAATCATGACCCCACCAGGTTGCGTCAACGCCGACGCAGTAGCGCGCGTCGCCGCAAACCCCACTGCATCGATCACCAGAGGGAAAGTTTCTGACGTTTCAGAGACTACGTCGAATGCCCGCAAATTCAGCAAATATGCCCGTCGCAGCGCGTTCGGTTCAACTATAACGACATCCTGCACGCCCATCGCCTGCAGGGCCAAAGCTGCGGCCAGTCCGATCGCCCCCCCGCCCACAACAAGAGCGCGACGCTCCATCGCTGGGTGCAAGGCTTCCAACCCCAGCCGCACGGCATGCCAACTAACCGCCAACGGCTCGGCCAAAGCCGCGCGCGACAAAGGAATATCATCTGGCACATCGACCAAATTGCGTTCGGGCATTGAGATAAATTGGGCAAATGCGCCCTCTCGTGGCGGCATTGAAATGATCTGGCGGTTTTGACACAGGTTTTCCCGCCCCGCTTCGCAGACCGCGCAATTGCCGCAAGTGACCAGAGGGTTGACTGTCACCCGCGCCCCGTCGCGTGGTCCTCCAACGATCACGCCTGCCGCCTCATGCCCCAGGATCAGCGGCGCGGGACGTCTGGCATCATGTCCCAGATAGGCATGCATGTCCGATCCGCAAATACCCACGGCTTCGACACGGATCAGCTGTTCCTCTGGTCCGGGAACTGTGTCCGGAACATCCCGGAATTCCAGGTGTTCAACCCCTTCATAAACCAGAGCTTTCATTTCGCAGTAAACCCCCCATCGACCATCAGCACCTGCCCGGTGACGTAGCTGGACGCTTCTGAGCACAAGAACAAGATCGGCCCGTCGATATCCTCTACCCGCCCATTACGTCCGATACAGGTCTGCGCGGCGTTGCGCGCGGCGCGGTCAGGGTCGTCGAACACGGCCTGAGTCAGCTCGGTCGGAAAGAACCCCGGTCCGATGGCGTTGGCGGTGATGCCATGTGGCGACCATGCCTCGGCCATGGCACGGGTCAATTGCCCGATCCCGGCCTTTGAGGCCCCATAAGCAATCCCCCCTGGAAAGGCCCGCGTGGTCTGTAGTGAAGCAAAGTTGATAACGCGCCCCCAGCCTTTCGCCTTCATGGCGGGTACCAATGCCTGGCTTAGGAAAAACGGCGCGCTCAGGTTCAGCGCCAGCGTCGCGTCCCAACCATCGGGCGTGACTTCATCCGCCACCTCGCGGGTGTTGATCCCGGCAGCATGGATGACGATGTCAGGCGCGCCGAATGCCAAGCTGATCTGTTCAACCAGCCTTCCAAGCCCCGCGCGGTCGGCCACATCCGCTGTCACAGTCGCGCCCTTGTCGCCAAGTTCGCCTTTCAGTCCTGCCAACGCCTCGGCCCGGCGCGCGACGCCCACTACCCGTGCCCCAGCGGCGGCCAGAGCCTGCGCCGCCCGTCGGCCCAGGCCCGAGCTTGCTCCGGTGACGCAAGCCACCCGCCCGGTCAGGTCAAACAACGCGCGCGGGTCATCCATCTGCGGACAGGTCAAATTGCTCATCGGGGAAATACTTCGCCAACCGCACATCGGCCGCGCGGGCGTGGCCCTCCATCCCTTCCAGCCGGGAAATGCGGGCGGTCGCGATGGCGATGGGCTTCGATCCCTCGCGCGTTGCGCGTTGCCACGTGACGATCTTCATGTATTTGTGGACACTCAACCCCCCAGTATAACTGGCCGCGCCGGACGTCGGCAGGACGTGATTGGTGCCAGTAGCCTTGTCGCCATAAGACACTGTCGTCTCTTCGCCCAGAAACAAAGACCCATAGCAGGTCAGCCGGTCCAGCCACCAATCCAAATCCTCGGCCTGCACAGTCAGGTGTTCAGGCGCATAGGCGTCAGAACAGGCGGCCATTTCTTCGCGATCGGCGCACAGGATCACCTCGGCATAGTCGCGCCACGCGGCCGAGGCGTTTTCGCGGTTCAGTTCCGGAAGGTCTTCGATCAGTGAAGGAACCAGTTGCATCACTTTCTCGGCCAATGGTCGATCATCCGTCACCAGCCAAACGGGTGAATTGTATCCGTGCTCGGCCTGACTGACCAAATCGGTCGCGACCACATGCGCGTCAGCGCTGCTGTCGGCAAGGATCAGACTGTCTGTGGGACCCGCGATCATGTCGATGCCGACCTTGCCATAGAGGATGCGCTTGGCCTCGGCTACGAACTGATTGCCAGGGCCCACAAGGATATTCGCGCGCGGCAGGCCGAACAGGCCATAGGTCATCGCCGCCACGCCTTGCACACCGCCCATGGCCAGAATGCTGTCTGCCCCACAGATATGCGCGGCATAGACAATGGCTGGCGCCACGCCTTCACCGGGGCGCGGTGGCGAACAGGCTGTGATATGACGACAACCCGCCACTTTGGCCGTGGTCACGGTCATGATCGCGCTGGCGATATGGCTATACCGCCCGCCCGGCACATAACACCCCGCCGCGTCCACCGGGATCGCTTTTTGCCCGGCGATGACGCCCGGCACGATCTCGACCTCGACATCTGATACGGTCGCTTTCTGCGCTTCGGCAAAGCGGCGCACATTATCATGGGCAAAGCGGATATCAGCCTTCAGCTTTTTGGGCACCAACGCGATGGCCGCATCAATCTCGGCCTGCGTCATCAGTACATTGCCGTCGAACTTGTCGAACTTGGCCGCGTACTCCATCGCTTTGGCATCCCCGCCCGCCTCGATATCGGCCAGGATTGTCTTGACCGTGTCGTGCACTTCGGACGCATGAGATTGCGCCGTCAACGTTGCCTTTTTCAAATAGTCACGGGGCATGGTCAGCAGGTCCTATTGGTAGATTTCAGGAAGCAAGGTGGTCGAAACCGCCGGTACATAGGCGATCAGGATTACCACGATCAGCATGGTCAGAACAAAGGGCACGGCACGCGCCGCAATTTTTAGAATTGACTCTCCGGTTATCCCGGAAACAACGAACAGGTTCAGACCCAACGGCGGGGTGATAAAGCCCACACCCAAGGCGGTGATCATCATGATGCAGAACTGGATCTCGTTCATGCCGATATTGTCCGCCAGCGGTTTCAGGATCGGGGCGAGGATCACGATATTCGGCGTCGTCTCCATCACACAGCCTGCCGCGATGAGGATACCGATCATCAGCAGGATCAACAGATACGGATCATCGGTCAGCGAGGTCACGGCCGTCACGAACCCCTGTGGAACGCCCATGATCGCCAGCGCTTCGGCCAGAGGGGCGGAGAAAGCGATGATCGGCAGGATCACCCCGTTCACTTTTGCGGAACTGACCAGCATCGACGGGAAATCAGCCAACGTCAGAGTGCGCAGGATGAAGCCCATGATGATGGTGACGACAACAGCGGTCGCGCCCGCCTCGGTGGGCGTCAGGCGGCCCGAGAAGATGCCGTAGAAGATGATCCCCGGCACGATGAACGCATACCAGCCGGATTTCAGCGCCTTGCCCAGATTGGCCAGCCACTCGCCCATGGTCATCATGCCGCCACCCTCGTAGGCGTAGATGCGGTTCATGATGATGTTGGTCACAAGGATCGAGACCAGAATGGCCAGACCGGGGATAAGTGCGGCCAGAAACAACGTGGACGCGGATATGCCCAGAACCAGACCGATGATGATATAGGCGATCGAGGGTGGGATCAGGATGCCGGTACAGGCCCCGGCGGCTACCAGCGCGCAGGCATAGGGCCGGGGATAGCCGCTTTCGACCAGCCGGTTGATCGTCATTCGGCCCACCGCAGCAGCGCCCGCCGCGTCCGAGCCCGAGATGGCAGCGAACATGCCGCAGACCAGAACGGTGGCCGAGCCAAAGCCACCCTTGGCAAAACAGGTCAACGCCTCGGCCACGTCCAGAAACTTTCGCGACAACCCGGTACGCACCAGCACGTCCCCGGTTAGGATGAACAGCGGTACGGCGGTCAGAGCAAAGGCGTCGATGCCGGTGAACAAGCTTTCGCCTACAAGGCTCAGCGGTAGGTCACCGGACATGACCAGCATTACGATGGCGGCGGTGCCGATAGCCGCCCAGACGGGCACAGCCAAGGCAATCAGACCAACGAACAGGATCACAGGCAGGTAGAAATCCCACCCAAGTTCAACAGTTTGATTGAGAGAACCCCAAAGCATCGCGTGTCCCCTCAGTCAAACAGCTTGTCGCCTTCGAAGACGGGCGTGCCGTCCCTCAGGCATTTTAAATCGCGCATCAGTGACTGGATCAGACGCCAGATCATCAGCGCAAAACCGGTGGGCACGGCCATCAGGAACCACACCTTCGATACCCGCAGCCCGTCCGTCACCGAACCGAACTTGGCCGAAACATGCACCGCCTCATACGACCAGTAGAGCGCGATGATCGCCACGCCGAACATCACTAGATCGCCAAAGATATACAGCAGCGCCTTGGGACGCGGCCCGAGGTAGTGCATGATCACGTCGATGCGGATATGGGCGCGTTCCTTTACGGCTGCTGCCGCACCGATCCACGCAAGGTAGATGAAAGAATAGCGGACGATCTCTTCGCCCCAGATCGACGAGAAAGCGAAAATCTCACGCCGAAGAACCTCGATGGCCATGGTGATGACCAGCATCACGTAGAACACCAGCAGCAGCCAGCGCTCGGCGTTGCGGTCTATGTTTTGAAGTAGGGTCATCTGTTCCCTCGGCAAAAGAGCAACCGGGCCATAGCCTTCTTTGGCGGGCCTGCTTCAGGTCCGGCTGCTTTGGAAGATCGCGGGCTCACTCGCTGCGCCCGCCGCCTGTCTGTTAAGCGTCGTGGACGTAGTATTTGCCCTGCGTGCCTGCGGCCTCGACCAGCTTTTCGAACGCGTCCATCGACCCGGCAAGCTCGGTCTTGAAGGGGTCCCATTCGGCGTTCTGATAGCCGCCGACGCTTTCCCATTCGGCCAATTGATCGGAACTGAGCGAGTGGAACTCGACTCCCGCCTTGTTCAGCTCGGCCATGGCATAGGCGCGGGCCGAGGGCACTTTGGCCAGGTTCTGATGCGCGGTCATTTCCGCACCCCACATGATGCCTTCCTGTACGTCAGGCGGCATCGAGTTGAACCATTCCAGATTGCAAGAATAGACCTGACTGTCCGGCACCGCCTGCGTGAAGGTTACATGGCTGAGGATATCCTTGAAGCCGAACACGAAAAGCGCGCCCACTGACGGGTCCAGCGCATCTGCTACGCCCTGCTTGATGGCCGAGGGGGTCTCACCCCAAGCAACCGGCGTCGGGTTCGCGCCCGCCATACGGTAATATTGCTGCAGCATCTTCGAGCCCGGAACGCGGAATTTCACACCGCTCATGTCGCCCGGCGTAATTATCGCATTGCCACCCTGACGCACCGCAACCACGCGCGGGTCGATCACAACGTAGAACAGCGCCTTGAAACCGGCCGCCTCGACCTTGGGATGAACTTCGTTCTTCCAGGTGTCGGATGTCACAAGGTTGGTGAACTTCTGGTTCGAGCCGCACAGATACGGCATGTTGATCAGGTCAACGGTCGAGGCAAACGGTGCAAAGTTCGACAGCGAGTGCTGTGCGGCCTGAATTGTACCACCCTGAACCTTCTGAACCAGCGATCCGCCCGCACCCAACTGCCCGCCGGGGGCCAGTTTCACATAGACTTTGCCGTTTGTAGCGTTCTGGATGTTTTCCTTCAGGTCCAGTTGCATGATTGGATAGCTGCGCGATGCGCCCAGCACATAGGCCGTGGCGATGGTCATCACGTGGTCGGCTGCCTTTTCGCGCTCGCTTTCCTCCTTGGCAGTCTGAGCCGCGGCTTCGGTCGACCACAACACCCCACCGGCCCCAGCGACCAGCGCGGCAGTGAATGCGCCCGTGGCACTGAGTTTCAGGAAGTTGCGGCGCTCGGCCGACGCCAGTTCCAGTTTGTCCTTGTTCATTGATTGCCCTCCCAAGCAAAAAAGTCAGCTGTCGCGTTCTGCGTTGCGGTCAGCCTCCTTTTTCAGAATTGCGACAACGAACAGGATCGACGCCGCGAATAGAACCAACATCTCGCCCACGTCTCCTAGGAATGCGCCGCTCGCAAACGCGCCCATCGCAACATTCGCGAAATAGATGACGAACACGATGATAGAGGCAAACAGAAACATATTCCGGGTCCCATGGTGGATTCGGCTCAACCTCACTTGTAAGCGCTTACATACAAAATGCAAGCGCTTACATATCTGCTTTCCATATCACCTCCATAGATGTACACTCATTGACAAAGGTGAATTACGGATTTGGAAATGTCGAAACCGCGCTCAGCCCCGACGCTGGATGATGTCGCCAAAATGGCCGGAGTTTCGACCGCGACAGTGTCACGATGCCTGAACAACCCCGATCGCGTTGTCGCCACAACCCGCGAACGGGTTCAGGCCGCCGTTGACGCTTTGGGCTATACCCCCAACTTCGCCGCCCGGGTTATGGCGGCCAAGCGCAGTTTCACCATCGGGGCGATCATTCCGACCATGGAGAATGCTATTTTTGCAAGGGGCCTGCAGGCATTCCAGGAGGAGTTGCATCTGCGCGGTTACACGCTGCTTGTGTCCAGTTCCGCCTACAAACCTGATATTGAAGAAGAACAAATCCGAAAACTGGCTGCGCGGGGTGCGGATGGCCTATTGTTGATCGGCCATGACCGTGACCCAGAGATTTACAAGTATTTGGAAAGCCGCAGAATTCCGACGCTGATCGCGTGGTCTTACCGGCCCAATGCATTGGCACCGTCTATTGGTTTCGATAACCGCAAGGCAATGCGCAACCTTGCAGAGCGCGTGATTGCGGCGGGTCACACCAGAATCGGGATGATTTCGGGGATCAGCGAAGGCAATGATCGCGCCCGGCTAAGAATTGAGGGCGTTCAAGACGCCGCCAACGCGCGCGGTCTAAACCCAGACGGTTTCACAATAGTCGAAACGCCTTACGAAATCGAAAACGGTGGTGCCGCGTTTGCTGAACTTATGGCACAACCTGTCCCACCGACCGCAATCCTGTGCGGCAATGACGTTCTAGCCGTGGGGGCTGTGCGGCGCGCACAAGACATGGGCCTGCGTGTCCCTCAGGATGTATCCATCACCGGATTCGATGATATCGAACTGGCCCGGATCGTCTCTCCGGCATTAACGACAGTGCATGTGCCACATCGTGAAATGGGGCGCAAAGCGGCGCTACAACTGGTTGAGATGGTTGAAACGCAAAGCCCCGGACAAGGCGAGCAACTGGCGACCAATATAGTATCGGGCGGATCACTTGGACCGCCACCCCAAGGTTAAGCGGCCTCGGCCTCCATTGTACGGAAATCATCCTTGAGCCAACTGTGGGTGGCACACATCGGATCGGTGAAATGCTGACGAATGAGCTTTCCCATGGCTTTTTGGATCAGCGCCGATGTGGTTTCAGGGTAAACTTCGGTTGTGAACAGCGACACCGTACGAACAAAGTTACGCCCTGGGAACGGTATTGCCTTCACGCTATCGTGGAACCTTTGGGCGCGGTGGAAACACGCGGCAGTCGTAATGGCCCACCCTGCCCCTTCTGCGACCAGACCGATGATGGACTGGTTGCACTCCAACTCGAAACGGTTGGGCAAGTTGTACTTGCTTCGCGCCAGTTGGATTTCGATCTGCTTGCCGATCATGTAGTCCCGAGAATAGCGTAAAAGGGGTAATTGCGCATCCGGCGTGAACAAATCGCTGGCCGTTCCCTCAAAACCAGCGGGCAGGATAACGATGAACGGATCCCGCATCAGAGGGTATTCGATTAAACCATCCGTCCGCTCGGACGGGCGCGTGGCAACCCCCGCATCCAACTTGTGTTCCTGTAGCTTCGCGATGATCTCATGGCTGGGCCGGGTGAAATGGCGGAAGTTGCAGCGCGGCAGGGCCTGCGCCAGAAACCGGAACAGATCTGGTGCGATCTGATTGTCGAAATCGTCGATCAATGCCAACCTTAAATCTGTAGCGTGCCGCCAGTTTCCTGTGCGGATTTCAGCCTCACCTCGTTTCAACGTGGTGAGCCCGTCGCGAACGTAACGCGAAAAGACCTCGCCAGCCGGGGTTAGACCCATCGGACGTCGACTGTGATCAACCAATTCGATACCCAATGCCGCTTCAAGACTGCGCAAGTGATTTGACACAGTACTGATCGACAAACCGGTTTCCGACGCAACTTGCTGAATAGATCCGGATTTGGCGATCAACTGGAAGACTTCCAGCCAGCGCAAGCTCAGGGATTTGGACACGAGGACCACCTACAGTTTCGATTACTTCGAAACTATCGAACCAGAGAATGATCCCCAGAGCAATCCGGAAGTTGCGCTTGTATCGCGTTCAGGATTTGATCCGACCGAAATCCGGATCGTAAGGCGACGGTGCAATCACAACCGCCGACACACGCTCACCGCATCGGTCCAACTCCATTTCCGACCCGACGTCTGCCAGCCCGGGATCAACAAAAGCATGGGCAAGGTTCAGTCCAATCCGATGCCCCCATTCACCCGAAGTGATCGTTCCGATGACCTCATTTCCCCGCATCAGCGAAGCGCCGGGATGCGCCGGGCCTTGATCCGTCTGAACCTGCAGCGCCACCAATTTCCGGCGCGGGCCCTCGGCCTGTCGCTGGAGCAAGGCATGGCGTCCAATGAAATCGCCCTTGTCCAGCCTGACGAACCGATCCAGCCCGGTTTCGAACGGGTCAAACTCGGTGATCAGATCGGCCTTCCAATGCAAAAAGCTCTTTTCCATGCGCATTGACTCGACCGCGCGCGCGCCGAACAGCTTGAGTCCATGTGCTTCGCCCGCCTGCTGCAATGCCAGATAAGCTGCATAAAGCGAGACATTGGGAACGTGGATTTCATAGGCCAGCTCGCCTGAGAAACTGACACCCATCACAGTCGCCGGAGCGAAGCCAACAAAGCACTCTCGAACGCTGAGCCACGGGAAAGCATCAGCCGACCAATCGCCGCGCGCGCAGGCGCTCAGGACGTCGCGTGCTTTTGGGCCCGCCAAAATCAGGATCGTCTGGTCGTTGGTCAGGCTGCGCAGCTGGACGTCCTCGTCGCTCCGCAAATGGCGGGTCAGCCAGTCCCTATCGTGGAACTCGCTGGCTGCTGCCGAGCCGTACCAGACACGCGCTGGCCCCCGGTCGCTGGCGGGAAGATTGGCCACGGTCGCCTCGGCCTTGACCATACCATGGTGGTTCAGCAGATAGCCCAGCCCCACACGCCCGTCGCGCTTTGTCACAGACCCACAGAACATCCGATCAAGAAACGCATGACGGTCCGCGCCGGTGATCTCGATCCGGTTGAAACCATTCACTTCGGCCAGCCCCACGTTGGTTTGGACATTGGCAACCTCGGCGGCCACCAGATCGAAGGTTTCGTCAAAATCGAAACTGTGAGTGGGCGCGAAATCGGGCGATGGCTTGATGTAATCCACCCTTTCCCACCCGTTCACGACGGTAAACTCGGCCCCCTCCGCCGCCAGAACCGGGGTCAGAGGGGTCGTCTTGGCGGGTCGCCCTGCGGGGCGGTGTTCATGTGGGAAGTGAAAGCGGAACTCGTTCTGGTAATCCTCGATGGCTTTCAGCGCGGTCAGTTCCACATTCGCGTGCCCCGTGAACCGACGCGGATCAAGGCACCACGTGTCATAGCACGCCTCACCATGCACGATCTGTTGCGCCAGCAGCCAGCCGTGGCCGCCACCTTCGCCAAGCCCCGCCCGCAGACCGATGATACAGAACGCATTGCGCTTGCCCGGGATCGGCCCGACCAGAGGCGCACCGTCAATCGTATAGGTGATCGGGCCATTGACCACCGTATGCACGCCCACCTCCATCAGCGCGGGCATCCGGGCAAAAGCGCCTTCCAGCACATCCGTCACTCGGTCCAGATCGTCAGGGCAGAGCGCGTTGACGAAATTCGGGTCAATCCCGTCCATGCCCCAGGTCTTGCAGTCCTGCTCATAGAACCCCAGCAGCAGCCCGTTCTTTTCCTGCCGACAGTAATAATCGCTGATCTGGCACCGCAACAGCGGCATCCTGTGTCCCGCATCGCGAATGGCCGGGATCTCTTCGGTCAGGAAATACTGATGCTCCATCGAGGCGACGGGATGATGCACCCCCATCATTGCGCCCACCTCATTCACGCGATAGCCGCCCGCGTTCACGACAATATCGCAGTCGATATCACCCTTTTCGGTCTGCACCGTCCATGTGTCGTCAGCGTGTTGTTTCAGCCCGATGACCGGCGTGTTGCGATATACCTCGGCCCCGGCCTTGCGCGCCCGCCGCGCCAGCGCCTGACACAACTGCGCGGGATCGATATCCCCATCCATCGGATCCCACAGCCCGCCGATCAGGTTCTCGGTCGAAATCAGAGGGTGACGACGCGCGCATTCCTCGGCGTCTATCACCTCGAACTGCACGTCCATCCCGCGCGCCATAGAGGCGAAATGGCGATAGCCCTGCATCTGCGCTTCGGTATTTGCAAGACGGATACCGCCGTCGCCGTGGTGGTAATTGATGGGATAGTCCGGATCGTCGGCCAGTTCCTTGTAAAGCCGGATCGAGTGCGATTTCAGCCCGACCATAGTCTGGTTCATCCCAAAATTCGTCACCTGCGCAGCCGAATGCCACGTGGTGCCCGAGGTCAGCTCGTTCCGTTCGACCAGAACCACATCGCTCCACCCCTCCTGCGTCAGGTGATAGAGGGTCGAGCAGCCCGCGATCCCGCCTCCGATGACAACGACCTTGGTGCGTGATTTCATGGGCGCGGCTCCTGTTCTGTTCCGCCCAAGTCTTGCGGAACAATGCGCGCGCACGACAAGTCGCCCGACGCTTGTATTGAAAAATCGAAACCGCGATTGCGGATTCTGCAAATTGCACTTCGCCTTTGCGTGGGGCGCAATGTGGCGCTTAGGTTTCGGGAAAAGCAACGGGAAAGGAACCGGATGAGCACGGGCAGCAAACGAAGCGGCAGACGCGCCCGGCACGCGCAGCGCGCGGCCGCCCCCGTGATTGATCCCTGCCCGCCCGGCCAGATCGGCGGGGCCTTCAAGCCGCTAACAGACGTCGAGATCGCGCAAATTTACGACACCGCCTTGCGCCTGCTAGAAACCCTGGGGATGGGCGAGGTGCCGGATCGGCTGGCCGGCGACCTGCGGGCTGCCGGAGCGCAACCCGGCCCTGACGACCGATTGCTGTTCCCGCGCGCCATGGTCAAACAGGCCATTCAATTCGCCCCCAAACAATTCACCTTTCATGGCCGCGATCCCGCGCGTTCGGTCGAGGTGGGCGGAGACCGGGTGTATTTCGGCACCGGCGGCGCGGCGGTTCAGACGCTGGATATCGACTCCGGGCTGTATCGCCCCTCAACCCTGACCGATCTGCATGATTTCACCCGGCTACAGGACACGCTGCCCAATGTCAGCTGGTTCACCCGCTGCTGCGTGGCCACCGATGTGCCGGATAATTTCGATCTGGACGTGAACACCGCCTATGCGCTCATCCGCAACACGACCAAGCCGATTGCCACGTCCTTTACGCTGGCCGAACATGTCGCGCCCATCGTCGACATGTTGGATATCGTAGCCGGAGGGCCCGGCGCATTCGCCGCGCGCCCCTTCCTGAAGGCGCATATCAGCCCGGTCATCTCGCCCCTGCGCTATGGCGAGGATGCGGTGGATGTGGTCTATGAATGCATCGCCCATAACATCCCCATGTCCTGCATCACCGCAGCGCAAGCGGGCGCGACGGCCCCGGCCACGCTGGCCGGGTTTCTGGCGCAGTCGCTGGCCGAGACTTTGGCCAGCCTTGTCATGGTCAACACCATCAAACCGGGCTTTCCGATGGTTTTCTCCAACTGGCCCTTCATCGTGGACCTGCGCACCGGGTCTTTTGCGGGCGGCAGTGGTGAAACCGCGATCCTAAACGCCGCCTCGGCGCAGATTTCCAACTGGTTGGGTCTGCCCTCGGGTGTGGCGGCCTCGATGACGGATGCCAAGGCGATTGACGCACAATACGGGGCGGAAAAAGGCATCACTTCGCTGGCGGCGGCGCTGGCGGGCGGGAACCTGATCTATGAAAGCTCGGGCATGACCGCATCGCTGCTCGGGGCCAGTTTCGAGGGTTTCGTGCTTGACAATGAGATGCACGCCCACACCTATCGTGCCCTCCGTGGGATTGAAGTGACCGAGGAAAACCTTGGGTTCGATGCAATCTGCCAGTCGGTTCTGGGCGACGGGCATTTTCTGGGCAGCGCCCATACTTATGACGCGATGGAGCGCGACTATTACTACCCCGAGATTGCCGACCGCACCGAGCCGCGCACCTGGGCAGACGAAGGCGCCACCGACGCTTGGACCGCTGCCCGCACCCGGGCGAGTGAGATTTTGGCGACGCACCACCCCCAATATCTGACCCCCGAACAGGATGCAGAAATCCGCGCCCGGTTTCGTATCCTCGATTGACCTTCCCCAAGCCTCCCCCGGCGGCTAGGGTCGGCTTAAATACACAGCAATGAGGCCCCGATGTCCGATCCCTTCTTTCAGCCCGTCTCGGCCATGGAACTGGCACGATTTGCCGGCGTGCCGACCTTTATGCGCTTGCCGGGCATGACGCTGGATCACGCGCGGATCACTGAGGTTGATATCGGGCTGGTCGGCATCCCCTGGGACGGGGGCACCACGAACCGCCCCGGCGCGCGCCACGGGCCGCGCCAGTTGCGGGATTACTCGACCATGATACGCGCGATGAACCCGGTGACCGGGGTTGCCCCCTTTGCGATGATGAACTGCGCCGATCTGGGCGACGTGGCCCCGAACCCTGTGGATATCGAAGATACGCTGAACCGCGTGACCTCGTTCTACACCGACCTGACCGCGCGCGGCATCACCCCTCTGACCGCCGGAGGGGATCACCTGACCACCCTGCCCGTCCTGCGCGCGCTCGCCAAATCCGGCCCGCTGGGACTGATCCAGTTCGACAGCCATACGGACCTTTTCGACAGTTACTTCGGCGGGCACAAGTTCACTCACGGCACCCCGTTCCGCCGCGCGGTCGAAGAAGGGCTGGTCGATCCCAAACGCTTTGTTCAGGTGGGCATTCGCGGCACCGCCTATAACACTGAGGATATCGAATGGGGCGAGGCGCAGGGCATCCGCATCATCCGTATCGAGGAACTGTTCGACCGGGGCATCGGTGATGTCATGGCCGAAGTACGCGGCATTGTCGGCGACGCGCCGACCTATTGCACCTATGATGTCGACTTTGTGGACCCCACCTTTGCCCCCGGCACCGGCACGCCCGAGATCGGTGGCCCGAACAGTTTTCAGGCCCAGCAAGTAATCCGCCAGATGGCCGGGGTGAACTTGGTGGGCGCCGATCTGGTCGAGGTCTCACCACCCTTCGACGCCTCGGGCGGCACCGCATGGCTGGGGATTTCGCTCATGTTCGAACTGCTCTGCGTGCTGGCGCAGGCCGTGGACACGCGCCGCTAACTGACGTTTTCGGCGATCATCGAGATCATCTCGAACATCACCGCTGCTGCCGTAAGTGCGGTGATGTTGTTGGGGCTGTCCTTGGTGGGCATCATGCACACCACGTCTCCGCCCACGATATTCAGCCCGCGCGCGGCGCGCAAAATCCCCACGGCTTCGTCAATATCGAACCCCTTCTCGCCGGGTTCCAGATTGGACACCGCAGGCGCGACAGTCGGGTCGAGGCAGTCCAGATCAAAGGTGATATAGACTGGGCGATCACCCAGCACTTCACGCGTCTGCGCCACCACGTCCTCCAACCCGCGCTGTCGGAATTCGCGCATGGTGACGATGTTGTAGCTATAGTCATATGAGGGTTGCAGCCAGTCCAGGCTGCGCGGATGACCCCGTAGACCGATCTGCATGGATCGCGTCGGGTCGACCTGCCCCTGATCGGCCAGATAGGCCCCCCAATGGGCGGCGGATTTCTTGGCGCCCAGAAAGTGATCGACCTTGGTGAACACATCCGTATGGGCATCCAGATGCAGAAAGCTGACGGGTTCTCCCCCGGCCAGTTGACCACGTCCCAGCGCCTGCACGATGCCGCCGGTGATCGAGTGATCGCCACCCACCGACACAGGCCGCGCGCCTGCTGCGTCGATGTCTTTGTAAAAAGTCGTGATACGCTCGATGCAGTCCTCGTTGTCATTCGCGCGCGGAAAGGGCACATCGCCCACATCGGCGATCTTGGCGGTGCTCCACGGGTTGATTTCGAACACCGAGTGCACCCGCCGCTGCACCGCCGAGACATGGCGCAGCGCGCGCGGGCCCAGATGCTGATCCCGCTCGGTCGTGCCGTTGCCGGTGGAATGCGGGACGCCGACCAAGGCGATATCCTGCCCCTCGGGGCCGGTATTTGGACAGCGAAACAGGGTCGGCACGCCCCACCAATAGAGGTTATCCATCATCGACTGTTCATAGCGGTCGGTCATCTGCATCCCCTTCAATGAAAAACGCCCCCGGCTGGCGGGGGCGTTTTGTGTTTAGATTTTCTCGTCTTCTCGCCGGAAGGCCCCCTGCACGATCCGGTCGATAACCATGGCGCAGAACAGGATGGCAAAGCCGCCCAACAGACCCGGACCCTTGGCCGCATATTGCAGCGCCTCAAGGATTTCCTTGCCCAGACCGCCGCCGCCGATCAGCGAGATGATCACCACCATCGACAGACACATAAGGATCGTCTGGTTCACACCAGTCATGATCGAAGGCAGCGCCAGCGGGATCTCAACATCTTTCAGCAACTGCCATTTTGATGCACCAAATGCCACTGCGGCCTCTTTGATGCTGTCCGGCACGCCCCGCATCCCCAGCGCCGTCAGGCGGATCACCGGCGGCATCCCGAAGATGATCGTCGCCAGAATGCCCGGCGGGTTTCCGGTGCCAAAGAAGGCGATGATCGGGATCAGGTAGACAAAGGCCGGTAGCGTCTGCATCAGGTCCAGCACCGGTTCCGCCGCGCGGTAGGCCCGCGCCGATTTACCGAACCAAATACCCAGAGGAATGCCGATTACCACGCATAGCAACACGGCTGCACCTACCAAAGCGACCGTCTCCATTGCGACATCCCAGTAACCCAGAAGTGCGATGTAAGCCAAAGAGGCGGCGGTGAAAATCGCCACACGCGGCCCCGCCGCACGCCACGCGGTGACGCAGATCACCAGCATCACGACCGGCCATGGCGATCCAATCAGTGCAATCGTCAACGCATCCAGGACTGAGCGCACCCCAGCGACGATCCCGTCGAACACGTCCCCGCCCGCAAGGGCTGCGGCGTCGATCTTGGCCTCCATCCAGCTGGCGAGGCTTGAGAACAGCGTGCCGCCATCTTCGCCTAGAAACAAGGCCGAGACCTCTTTCTCCGGGAACGCATCCAGCATCGCGAGCGAAGCGTTGACGGTGAATTTATAGACGATCAGAGGCCCGATTGCGGCAATCAGAACGGCGCCCAGAACCGTGTTGCGCGTAGAGCGCCCGCTTTCAGTGCTGTCGGGATCAATCCGCCAGCGCGAATACTGCTTTTCGTAGATGCGGTCCGCATAAAGCCCCTGCACAAGCTTGAACACCAGCAACATCGCCAAGCCAATCAGCATGATCCCCAGCGATTCCGACTGGGCGGCCGCGGCTTTTTCAAAACTGCTGTCTGCCGCCTTCTGGATGTTCTCGGCCAATTTGGTGAACCGGTCGATATCGCCCTGCTCGGTCGCTGCGGCGGCGCGTTCCAGCAGCTCGTTCGCACGGGCTTGTTGGCGCTCGGCGCGTTCGGCCATGTCGGCGCCGGGATTGCCCCAGGCCCCACGTCCGATTTGCACCCACGCGATGATTTCAAGAATCAGGAAGGTCCAGAACATCCCCCAAATCGCGCGCGAGGCGGACCAGAACGGGCCCAGCGCCGCCGCCCATTTATTGAACGTGTTTGGCACCGCGCTGGTCGCATCATGGATCTTGTGAAAAGCGTTGACGTAGTAATCCCCGTTCGGACCCGAAAATTCGTGGATCGAGCGGTCAAGTGCGTCGCGATCCACCTCGATATCCGAGGCGGCAGTAACTTTCAGTTCGGTGCTTGCGTCAGTCATTTTTGCCCCCCTGAATACCGCGCAGCAGACGCGGCTTGGTCACGACACCTACGTCGCTGCCACCATCCGTAATGATCACCGGCAGTTCAGTGTTAACGGCCAGATCAATCAACTGGTCCAGATCAGCACCTTCATCGGCACGCGGCGCGCCTTCGGTTGGGCCGGAATAGCTGGCCAGCGGCTCCATGATCGAATGGGCCTTGACCAGTTTCAGTTTGGAAATCCCCTGCACAAATTCGCGCACGTAATCGTCGGCGGGGTTCATCACGATATCTTCGGGCGTGCCAATCTGCACGATCACGCCGTCCTTCATGATGGCGATGCGATGGCCGATGCGGATGGCCTCGTCCAAATCATGCGTGATAAACAGCGTGGTCTTTTTCAGTTGTGCCACCAGCGCCTTGAACTGATCCTGCAACTGCAAGCGGATCAATGGGTCGAGGGCTGAGAACGGTTCATCCATCAACAGAATCTCGGGGTCTGAAGCCAGCGCGCGGGCGATGCCAACACGTTGCTGCATCCCGCCCGACAGTTCTTTGGGCAAGCGATCCTCATAGCCTGTCAGGTCGACCAGACCCAGCGCATGGTCGGACACCGCCCAACGCTTGGATTTCGACACCTTCCGAATCTCTAACGGGTAAGCCACATTATCGCGGACCGAGCGGTGCGGCATCAGCGCCATATGCTGAAACACCATCCCGATCTGTTGGGCGCGAATGCGACGCAATTCGGATTCCGAGATTTTTGAGACATCCTGCCCCATGATCTCGATCTTACCCGCAGTCGGTTCGATCAGCCGGTTCACATGTCGAACCAGAGTGGATTTGCCGGACCCTGACAGGCCCATGATGCAGAAAATCTCGCCACGCGGCACCTCGAAGGTTGCGCCCTGCACACCTACGACACAGTTAAAGCGTTCAAGCACCTCGGGTTTTCCAATACCCTCGCTGCGCACAGCCGCCATGGCCTCTTCGGCGCGCGCGCCAAAGATTTTCCAGACATTTTCAAGTTTTACGACAGGTTCGTCCATTTGCCCCTCATATGCGGGGTTTTCCCCGATCTATATGCAAAGGGCCGCCGCGAACTGGTCGCGACGGCCCCCTGGGAATGCGTCTTAGTTGGTCAGCCAGTTCAGAACGGTATCTTCGTTGTTGGCCACCCATTCGCGGGCAAAGTCTGCTGCTTCCACATTGTCCACAGCAAGGGCCTTGCCCATCGCGCTCAGGTCGTCACCCTGCATTTGGTAGTTGCGGAACAGAGCGGCCACCTCGGGGTAGGCGTCTTCCAGCTCCTTGGCGTAGTGAAGATGCAGCGTGGCGCCGTTCCAGGCCGAGGATGCCTCGGATTTATCCAGCCAGTCGGGATCATCTGTGGGCTGCACGATGGTCCAGGTCGCCGGATCATGGGCGGGCTCTTCCAGAACGGTCAGGTCCTGTGTCACAAAGATGTAGTGCGGGCTGTAGCAGAAGCCGATCCACGGATCGCCGGCCTTGGCGGCGTTGGCCAGATTCGCATAGGCGATGGTTTCTTCGTACTCGGTCAGATCGAAAATCTGATCATAGCCATAGGACTTGGCCCGGATTTTTTCGACCACGGTCGAAGCCCAGCCCGGCGCACCGATCCAAACCTCGGGCGTTCCGTTGCCGTCGGTGTCAAAGATGGCCATCTTGTCCGGATCGCTCAGATCGTCGATGGACTTGATGTCATATTTTTCAGCTGTCGCCGTGGGCACACACATGCCCTGCTCGGCCTGAACCGGGTTTTCGTTCATAACCACGGTGCCGTTATCTTTGACATAGGTGTCATGCAGGTTCTGCTGGTTCGGCATCCAAACCTCGGGGTGGACATGCATCGCGCCAGAATCCATCGCCTCGAACACGATCGGGTTGGTGCCGTTCTGAAGCTCCACGTCCAAGCCCAGGTTTTCTTCGATCACAACTTCAAGGATATGCGCCGTGGCGTTCACCGATGCCCAGTTTGGCACACCGATCACGATATCTGCGGCAAGCGCGGGACCTGCGGCAAGAGCTGCTGCACTTCCCATAAGAGTGGTGAGTTTCTTCATCTTATATCTCCATGTTGGGCGTTCGCGATGCTGTTCTTTCGGCAAATGCCGGTCCCGCACCTTACAAACAGTCTCGGGAAGCTCTAACTCCCCGGATTTTTTGGCCAGCGGCTCGACGCGCCGGATTGGCCAGAAAAGTGAAGCATGGTGACGCAACACCCATCAAGCCCTACGGAGGACAAATACATGTATTTGATATCATCGTATATTAGTTTCGAAAATTTCCGAACTATTAACCAATGTCTGAAACAACAGCCGCAGGCAAAGTCTCGCTCCACTTACTCAAATCGTCCAGAATGCCCAGCGCGCTGCGGCCAAGTTCGGTGACAGAGTATTCGACCGAAACGGGCGATGTCTGTAGCACGTGTCGCTTCACTAAACCTTGTGCCTCAAGCTGACGCAAACGCTCGGTGATCATCTTTTTGCTGGCACCTGCAATCATGCGGGACAAGTCATTGAATCGCACGGGCCCGTCTTTCAGGTGCCATAGGATCGAACCCGTCCACTTACCGCCGATGATCCGCATCCCGCGCTCGACCGAGCAAGGCTCGAGGCAGGCTTCTGCCACTTGTTTTCGCCCCCGATTATCCTGACTGACCTTTGCACGCATGGCATATCCCTTATGAAAAAGAAGGTTACTAAAAGTATACTGGTTGCTTTTTATCTCCGCCACCCCCAACTGCTTGGACACGACATTCCCAAGATTGAAAAAAGGGCATAGACATGAGCAATATCCTGATCCTCAATGGCACACAGCCTTATGAAGCGGCCCCCGGTGCTCTGAACGCCAGCCTGACCGAACAAGCCAGCACCCAGTTGCGCACGCTGGGCCATGATGTCCGGGTGACTACGGTCGCCGAAGGCTATGATGTCGACGCAGAAGTCGCGAACCACTTGTGGGCGGACACTGTCATCATGCAATTCCCGGTGAACTGGATGGGCGTGCCGTGGGTCTTCAAGAAATACATGGACGAGGTCTATACCTCGGCCATGGATGGACGGTTTGCACATGGCGATGGGCGCACCAGTGACGCCCCTAAGTCCAACTACGGTATGGGCGGCGTGTTGCACGATAAAAGCTATATGCTGTCAGTCACGTTCAACGCCCCGGTCGAAGCGTTCGACAACCCAACCGAGCCCTTCTTTGCCGGCGATAGCGTAGATGACCTGCTGAAACCGCTGCACCTAACCGCGAAATTCATGGCGATGAAGCCTCTGCCGACTTTTGCCGCGTTTGATGTTATGAAGAACCCGACGATCGAGGTAGATTTTGCCCGATTCCAGACGCATCTGAATTCTACATTCGCCGAGGCAGACGATGTCGCAGCCTGATATTCATCTGTACACTGCAGGAACGATGAACGGTTATAAACCGGTCATTTTTCTGGAAGAGGCCGGAATTCCTTACGACCTCACCCATATCAACTTTTCCAAACAAGAACAAAAAGCGCCAGGTTATCTGGCGCTGAATCCCAACGGTAAAATACCGACAATTTATGACCGGTCCGAGGGGCGCGCCATATTCGAAAGCGGCGCGATCTTGTGGCACTTGGCCGAAAAATACGGAAAGTTCCTGCCGGAAGACCCGATCAAACGATCCGAAGTCATGCAATGGGTTTTCTTTCAGGTCGGTCATATCGGGCCCATGATGGGACAGGCGATGTATTTCCAACATATCGCCGCCCCCAATGGGCACGACGAACCGTTCTCGATCCGCCGTTACGTCGATGAAAGCCGCCGCCTGCTAGAGGTTATGGACACACGGCTTGAAGGGCGCGACTGGATCGCCGCAGATGAATACACCATCGCGGATATGATGCTTTACCCGTGGGCGCGGGCCTATGTCTGGGCACGGGTCAAGGTAGACGATCTACCTCATCTGAACGCCTGGTTCGAACGCATCGACGCCCGGCCCGCCGTTCAGAAAGCGGTGACCATTCCCAAGGCAAACCCCCAATTCTGGGACTCAAGCGCCGATGCGTCGGCCTTTGCCAAAGAAAACGCCGCGCGGTTTGCGGGCGACGTCAAAAAATAGAAGCCCTAAGCATCATATGCGAGAATGAGGTGCTCTGCGGCCTCGGTCAGTTCGGGAAAGCGTGACCGTTCTTTGACGTACAAAAAGACCTGCCTTTGATCCGGCAGGTCTTTTATCTCGCGAAAGGCGGTGGCTTCGGGAATGAACTCTGCCACCGTTTGAGGCAAGACCGTCGCCCAATTGCCCGTCCTGACCATCGTAATCAAAGAATGTGTGTTGCGGATCGTGATGTCAGCCTGATCAATCGCTTGGTGAAACTGCGGCGACGTGATCAGGTCGCACAGGCTGTTTCGAATGAACGGCACGGTCCCCAGATCGGCAATACACGGGGGTTCAACCTGTCGGATCAGCGGGTGATCGGCAGCACAGACCAGCCCGAACCGGTCTTGTAACAAGGGTTTGGTATTAAAACCGTTCAACGCGTGATGCCCCGAGGCAATTCCGATATCCGCCTTCCCTTCGACCAATGCATCCAGGACCTGCTGCGTGTCAGTGTCCCGCAGATCAACCTTCGCCCCAGGAAAGCGTTGTGTCAGGTGCCTCAGAACACGCGGAAACACTAGCGCTGCGACAGATGGCACCGATGCGATTCGCAGCAACCCCTGCTCGGCCGAAGCTACGGCTTCAATGTCACCTACGGCTTGATCGAACTGACGCACCTGCCTCAACGCAAGCTCAAAAACTTGCTCTCCCAAAGGGGAAAGACGATTCTTGCGTTCGCCTTCGAACAGTTTGCGACCCAAATGGCCTTCAAGTTGCTTAAGCGTCATGGAAACGGCTGACTGAGTTCGCCCCAGTCGGTCCGCAGCCTCGGTCAAGTTTCCGGATTGAACCACGGTACAAAAACATCGCAGGGTTTCGATCTTAATCGCCATATTTCAATTTCCCTGAAGTTTTCTTCACCTGTTTGAATTTGACTGATGGTAAACGAAAAAGCCATGCTCAGTGCAACTCTTGTTTTCTCTGAGGCGTGGTGTGACCAAACTGAACCTGATTGCCGGCAACTGGCTGGCTGGTGACTCTGAAATCGAAAACCGCAACCCGTCGGATCTGAGCGATCTTGTCGGCATGTTCGCCCAAGCTAGCGTGGACCAGTTGGATGCAACGCTAGCGCAGGCGCGCATTGCGCAGGCAGAGTGGGCGACGTATCTGCCTGAACGCAAGCAAGCTGTTCTAAACGCCGTCGGCAACGAGCTGATGGCCCGCGCCGAGGACTTGGGCACGCTGCTGTCGCGCGAGGAAGGCAAACCGCTGGCCGAAGGTAAAGGCGAGGTTTATCGCGCGGGACAGTTCTTTACCTATTACGCAGCCGAGTGTCTGCGTCAGATCGGTGAGAATGCCGACTCTGTCCGCCCCGGCGTTGAGATTGACGTGCGGCGCGAACCCGTGGGCGTCGTCGCCATCATCAGCCCATGGAACTTTCCCACCGCGACCGCCTCATGGAAAATCGCACCGGCGCTGTGCTACGGCAACGCGGTGGTATGGAAGCCTGCGAACATCACCCCTGCATCGGCCGTCGCGCTGACTGAGATTATTGAACGGCAGGACATACCCAAGGGCCTGTTCAGCCTGGTGATGGGCTCGGGGCGCAGCATCGGGCAGCGTCTGGTGGAAAGCCCCAAGGTGGATGCGATTTCCTTCACCGGGTCGGTGCCGGTGGGCAAAGGGATTGCGGCAGCAGCCATCCAGAACCTGACCAAGGTACAGATGGAGATGGGGTCCAAGAACGCGCTGGCCGTCATGGATGATGCCGATCTTGATCTGGCGGTGACGCTGGCGCTGGGTGGCGCGTTTGGAGGCACCGGACAAAAATGCACCGCCTCGTCGCGGCTGGTTGTTCATGCGGGTATCCATGATGCGTTCGTCGAGCAACTGGTCGCAGGTGCGCAAGCGATGAAAGTCGGTCACGCGCTGGAGGACGGCACCCAGATGGGGCCGGTTGTCAGCGAGCAGCAGTTGCAGGAAAACCTCGCCTATGTCGATCTGGGCAAGTCCGAGGGCGCCGAGCTGGCCTGTGGCGGCGCGCGGTTGGAGATGCCGCATGACGGGTTCTACATGTCGCCCGGCGTGTTCCTGAACACCACCAACGACATGCGCATCAACCGCGAAGAAATGTTTGCGCCGCTGACCAGCGTCATCAAGGTCGGCAGCTATGATGAGGCGCTGAGTGTCGTCAACGACACCAATTTCGGCCTGACTTCGGGCATCGTGACCCAAAGCCTCGCCCGCGCCACCCATTTCCGCCGCAACGCGCGCACTGGTGTTGTCACCGTGAACCTGCCGACCGCCGGAACCGACTATCACGTGCCCTTCGGCGGGCGCGGCGACAGCTCTTACGGCCCCCGCGAACAGGGAAAAGCGGCAGCTGAGTTCTACACCACCGTCAAAACCGCCTATATCAGCGCCGGGACACCGGTCTGATGCGCATCGACGGGCTCCAATATGCCAACTGGTCGGAAAAGATTTTCCGGCAACTGCGCGAAGGTGGCGTGGACGCGATCCACGTCACCATCTCCTATCATGAGAACTTCCGCGAAACCGTCCTGAACTTTGAAAAGTGGAACCGCTGGTTCGAGCAATTCCCCGACCTGATCATGAAGGGCCGTTGGGCCAGCGACATCGGCACAGCGCGCGAAACCGGGCGGACGGCTGTGTTCTTCGGCTTTCAGAACCCCTCGCCCATCGAAGACGACATCGGTCTGGTCGAAATCCTGCACGATCTGGGTGCCCGGTTCATGCAGTTGACCTATAACAACCAATCCCTGCTGGCCACCGGCTGCTATGAGGCCGAAGATACCGGCATCACCCGCATGGGCAAGCAGGTGATCAAAGAAATGAACCGCGTCGGTCTTGTCGTGGATATGAGTCACTCGGCTGACCGATCCACAATCGAGGCCGCCGAACTGTCCGAGCGTCCCATCGCCATCACTCACGCCAATCCGCATGACTGGTCGCCCGCGCTGCGCAACAAGCGCGATGCGGTGATCCGCGCGGTGACGGACCATGGCGGGATGCTCGGCTTTTCGGTCTATCCGCATCATCTGAAAGACAAATCAGCCTGCACGCTGGACAGTTTCTGCGAGATGATCGCTCGCACCGCCGACAAATACGGCGTCCAACATCTGGGGATCGGCACTGATCTGTGTCAGGACCAACCCGACAGCGTGGTCGAGTGGATGCGCGTCGGGCGCTGGACGAAAGAAATCGACTATGGCGAAGGCTCGGCCTCGGCTCCCGGTTTTCCACCCATGCCCAGCTGGTTTCAGGATAACCGCGATTTTGGGAATATCGAATCCGGACTACGTTCCGTGGGTATGAACGAAGATGAGGTTTCAGGTATCATGGGCGGCAACTGGTATCGTTTCTTTGCTGAAAACTTCGGACCACGCGCATGACCAATCTGCAGCGCGATATTGCACGCCGAGACCCCGCGCAGGTCATGCGACTGTCGCGGTTGGGGTCGCTGCACCAATGTCGCCTCAGTTTCATGCGGCAATTGACCCGGCGGATGGCCCGCGAGAACTGGCGTTTTACCCGACCCATTTTTGACATCGACACGAACGGGGTGGGTCATGCGGTCTATACCGCGCATGGCCCTGAACGCGCTTATTCACTGGTGGCTTTCGCTCACGATTTGCCGCCCGAACAACGCTCCGACCGCGTGATCGCCGAGGCTTGGGACGCCACATTTACCCTGTTCGATGGCATCCCTACGATCGAAGACGTCGAACGTCTGTCGCAAAACGTCCCTTTGCAAGAGGCCGGGCGGATAAGCGAAAACGAGTTGTCGCTGTCCCGCGCCAACCGTTCGGTCCGGCTTTGGGCGTATGTGGTCGACGCTCTGGCAGCAGGCAAACAGCCGGACCCCGAGCAGATCTATCAGGTGGGCTACCTGATGCGCACCACGGCCGTATATGGCTCGGGCAAGTTCGGGGCGGCTGATCGTGAGACAACCGCTGACCGCCCGGAACTAAGCGCGCCTTTCCAGACCGAGATGCTGTCGGTCTATCTGACTCGCACCTTCGTGCGCGATCTGGTGCAACATATGGCGCGGCTCAAAGGGGGCGATGAAACAGCCAGTCTGGACCCGGCGATTGCGCAGTGGCTGGGCATCGGCAATTCGACCGGTCTGGGAATGGCGCCGTTCATCATTAATCACCCCGTTCTGTTCAACAACTGGATCATGGTGCGCGAAGAGGCCATCGCGCGGGTGCGGTCCGTGCCACACGCCACACCGGACCGCATGGCACAGTTCCGCGCGATTTTCGAACGCAGCAAGCTGTCGGTGTCGTGGTGGCGCTCGGATCATCCGGTTCAAATCGACAAACTGGCCGCGCTCAAAACTGATCTGGACATGCTCACCGCCGAGCTGGCCAAGCGCGACCTGACCGAACACCACCCATGGGACGCTCTTATCTGCTGGTCCGAGGATCATCTGAGTGAAGAGGGGCAAGAATTGCTGGCTTCGCTGATTCTGGAACCTTATGGCGATTTGGTCGACGGTCTGGTCGATTGCATGGCCGACAGCAACGCAGGCGCGCAGATGATCGACGGCAGTATGAGCGTCGCACAGGTGAGCGCGCTGATCCGGCAGAGTTTTGACTGGGCGCTTGATCTTGACTGGCAGGAACAAGCCAACTGCGCCCGCGCATGGTACGTGTCCGAAGAAAAGCTGGAACCCCGCCTTGGCGAACGTTTCGAAGAACCAATCGCGGAGTACGAACAACCTCTGGCCCCTGCACGGGATGCGGCCGTTGCTTATCGCTCCCTTGAGGATTGGGCGGACACAGACAAGATCGCCGCGTTTCTCCTGCGCCATCCAGAACATCGCCACACCATAAGACGAGCGCAGATCGGTCGCGTCGCCCCGTACGGAGAAATCCGCGACAACACAATCAGTGCAAACGTGTTGCCCATCGACATGCTAAGGGCAAAACTATCATTCTTTGGAGCAACACAGTTCGACCCGCGCTCGGACCGGTGGGTTCGCATCTGCATGTATTCGGGCGCGCCCTACCCGGACGAACTGAACACAGAAAACGCAGATCTTTGGGTTTACCCCGAGGCGCTACAATGAACCTGTCACTGAACGAGGTCGAAGCCACTGCCAAACGGGCAATGCGCGGTGTCGGACATAGCTGGGGTCCCGCGGAAGAGGCCGCCAAGGCTACTCGCTGGCTTTGTGCTCAGGGCATGGACGGGATCGGGGCGTTAGCAAAACTGGCGAAACTACAAAGCGCGCAACCAAGTTTGCCCGCAGCAGACTGCCCAATTGCCGCCGGAGCACACCTTTCGGACCAAGCTGCTGAGTTGCGCAAAGAAGACATCGCGTTGCGGGACATTGTTTTCCCGGTTTTACTTTTGCCCTTCGCAGCCAACGTGGCGCGGTTTTTGGATACCCCCGTTTCCGTGACAATGGATAAGACACAGTTTGTGACCGATGGGTTTGCCCTCACCACGGCCTTTTCGGTCCCCGAACAGGCAAGCCAGATCACAATAAAGCGGGGCGGGATAATGATCCAAACCCATCCTCAGTGCACACGTGCCACGCCCGACCCTGCAGACTGGTCCGAGCTGAATCGCCTTGCCCACTTCACCTATGCCCCCGCAACCGAAGACTCCCGCCTGCGCGGAGCCGGAGCGGGTCTGTCTGACAACGATTGATGAGACCCAAAATGACCGAGACCCGCACCCTGACATTGACCCAGATCGAAGATTTGGCTTTTCGCGCCCTCGTTGCCGCTGGTACGACCGAAGCAAATGCGCGCCCCTTGGCGGTTGCAACTGCTGCAACCGAAGCAGACGGCGTCTCCAGCCACGGGCTTGCCTACATCCCGATCTACTGCGAGCATGTTAAATGCGGGAAAGTCGACGGTGCCGCCCAACCAGTGCTGTCACGCCCACGTTCGGGTGTTGTGAACGTGGACGCCGCCACGGGATTTGCGCATCCCGCAATTGATTTGGGGTTCGAGGCGCTGCTGCCTGCCGCCCGCGAACAGGGAATAGCAGCGCTCGCCATTCGCAACAGCTATAATTGCGGTGTTCTGGGGTATCACACCTTCCGGATTGCACAGGCTGGTCTGGTCGGGTTGGGATTCACCAACGCGCCAGCCTCGATCGCTCCGTCCGGGGGATCAAAACCTGTGGTCGGGACTAATCCGTTCTCGATCGCGGCTCCGGGCGCGAACGGGCAACCTTCGCTGGTGATCGACCAAAGCGCCAGCACCATTGCGAAAAGCGAAGTCATGAAACACGCCCGAGAAGGCAAACCGATCCCGGTAGGCTGGGCGCTGGACGCAGACGGCAATCCAACAACAGACCCGGCAGTTGGATTGAAAGGGTCGATGGCGCCGTCCGGAGGTTACAAGGGTGTCGGCGTCGCCCTATTGACCGAGGTTTTGGCTGCCGCGCTTACGGGTGCCACTCTTGGCCTTAACGCATCTCCGTTTTCAGGTACTGTTGGCGGACCACCCAAAACCGGGCAGTTTTTCATTGCCATTGATCCAGCGGCCACGTCGCAAGACGCATTCGCCTCTGGTCTTGGCGAATTGGTTGACGCGATCCGATCCCAGGACGGCGCTCACCTTCCAGGAGACGGCCGAGCCGCCAACCGCGCCACGGCGCAGGCAAATGGCGTAGCTGTCAGCACAGCAACTTTGGACAAGGTCGAAGCGGTTCTAGGAGTTTGAAAATGGCCACCGGGCAGTGCTAGCGCACGCCATAGACAGTCATCGTAGAAGTTTCCGGCGTTCGGATCAGTTTCAGAAAGTCTGGGACACTTCCCGATTTTAAATCCAGGCTGAATCCCGAATACCCAATTCGAGACAACCCTAACAATACCGAATCATGGCCACATGTCACAACGTAGGTCACGCCATGTTCTTCAATTATTTCTTTCGCCGTTTCGGCATCCTTGGCAATCGAAAGTCGGGTTTGTGCCAGTATTCCCGAACCGTTTCGATGATATGGCGCCGCCAAAACTCTATGGGGGGTGTTGACCAGAACGTTGGTTCCAAAGTCCCAACTGACCGCGACCGTACCTTTCGGCAATCCGGCTAGCGCAGCGACCGATTCCTGCGTCCAGCATTCGCCCAAAGCAACGTTCCCACCGTATTCAGGTACTGATGCATAGTCAGTGGTCGGGAAAAGTCGGACATAAACCGAAAAACCGTACCCCCAAACCCCCGGCAAGATCGCAAGCAAAGGAATCCATATCAATACAAGAGAAAACTCGCCAAAGCGGCGTCGTAAGACACAACGCGCTTGGGTAACACATTTCACCAACGGGAACACCGAAAGTACCAACAGGCCAAGAGAACCACGAATCTGATACACAGTAATCGCCAAGGCTACGCCGAGCAGGATAGAAAATGATATCCACTCTGTGCGCCTGGTCCGATCCGCCTTGATTTGGAATAAACTGGCGAGCAGACCAAAGAACCCTGCAACGTAATACACGATATAGACATCGTTATACCCAGCGACACCGTTGATGATATCGAGCAGGCCGCCTGTTTCAGAGACATGGTCCAGCCAAAATACTTTTAGGTCTGGGTCAAGCCCATCCAACGGGTTTTGTGCGCACGCCGGAAAAAACGCGATTGACACTAACCCAACAGCTGCAAAGGCAAAAGCAAGACGCAACACCCTTTGCCATGCACGTTCCGGTGTTTTTAAGGCAAGAATGTAAAGAGTACCGCTGCTCAGAATGACAGGGGCTGCAAGGTCGCGCGACAACGCATCACAAAACCCGCCCGCATAAGCCGCAGCAGGAGCTGACAGCAGGAAAATCACGCACATGCCCAAGCCAATTCCCGCACATATGTACATGACCTGCCTTTGTCGGGATTTACCGTGGTAGACCCAAGCACCGGCAATGCAAAAACATATCACGGCTAGCAGAGGAAGGTTTTCGATACCAATGGCTAGGCTGACCGAAATCGCAATGCCGCCAGCAATCAAACGCCTGATACTTCCAAATGGCGAAACCATCGCCAGAAGGGCAGTCAGCAATAGAACCATCTGGACGTTGTGGTGGTCGATACTTCCCGGCTGGAACCTGCCATCGAAGCCGATGATGATACTGAATAAAACGGCAGTATAAAAAAGCGCGGAACCACCAGCCAAAGCAAACATGATCTTTGCGGATACCAACATAGCCGCCGCAAGTGTGACAAGTGGCCAGATGAGCAAAGCGAGGTACTCGGCATAGGCGCGATCAAAAAAAACTTCGAAAAGTAAAATCAATCCGGCAATCGGCAAGTCGACCAAACGCGACCAATGCATAAGCGTACCGCCATCAACCCCAAGACGGTATTGCACCAAATCAAACCATCCCTGCCCTGCCAAAAAATCGCGCACTATGACAAGACGCATGGCGGCATCGTTGTCGAGATCCAGCAACAACTCTGTCGCTTCGGGCGCACGCAATATCTGCCGCACCGCAACGAGTGAAAAAAACACTACAAATGCGATTACACCTGAGGCGTCAGTTGCTTTTTGTTTTTCGTGCATATCCTCACCTGTTCGGATCATCGCACAAGGATAGGCGGTATTTGACGCGCTATCACCTAGGTCAATGTCATTTGGTCTTGCCATCAGTTTTTCCGCTTACAGGATGACGGCTCAACAAATTGATACTAAATTGTTGTTTCCAGAATTCCCCCTGACACCTGCCGCCATTTCAGCATTGGCGTTCGATTTCATTGCCCCGCGCCTGATCTTGTTTCGGTAACGTCCGACCACTTCGAGGCAGAAGAATTCCAAGGTGGCGGATAGCTAAGGTAAGCAATGCGTCGCGCTTCCCTTCGCCCCCGCGCAACAGTGTCAAGAAGCACAGCGCAAACAAAGGACAAAACTGCGATCACGAAACCTGAAAGCGCCGTAAACAGTGACGGGATTCGTTCGACAAGGCCAGTCTCCAGAAACTCCCGGAAGACCGAGGCAAAAACCACCAGAGACGGCAGAAATGCACACGCTGCGATCACTGAAAAGAACTGCATAGGCTTTTCTTCCTTCAGCATCAGCCCGATCATTCGCAGGATTCTAAAACCGTCGGCAACAGAGGATAGTTTGGAGTTTGAACCCTCCATGCGAGCCCGATAGGGAGTGTCCATCTCATCAATCGGAAGCCTGAGTTGCAACGCAAAAACCGTTAATTCGGTTTCGATGTCGAAACCACGGGAATGAGCAGGAAAAGTCTTTGCAAAGCGGCGACTGAACACGCGGTATCCTGAAAGCAGATCTCCGACCTTACATTTGAATAACCATTCAACCAAACCTGTTAAAACTCGATTTCCGAACCGATGACCTGGACGGTAGGCCGCTTGCTCTGTACTGCTCCGATTTCCGGTGATCATGTCAAAATTCCCGGACACGAGCCGCTCTATCAGGGCCGGTGCGCTGGCCGCGTCATAGGTGGCATCGCCATCAGCCATGACATAAACGTCCGCGTCAATGTCGGCCAACATCCGGCGGACAACGCTACCTTTCCCCGGACTGGCCTCAAACCCTACAACGGCGCCTGCTTCTCTGGCCACCTGCGCTGTGTTATCAGTAGAATTATTGTCAAAGACATAAATGGTAGCATCTGGCAAAGCATCCTGAAATGCTGTCACTGTCGGACCGATGGCCACACTTTCATTGTAACTTGGCAATATCACCGCCACTCGCAAGCTGGCAGGCAGAGTCCTTTCGGGTTCTACAGTTTTCAAAACAACAAGTCCCGTGTCCAAATGCGGTTGCAGGTTGGGCCTGGCAATGCTGTTCAGCAAGACGTTTGCCACTAGCAGGCTCCCGTCGCGGAAGAATGTTGCCTAATCGCAGCAAATGCATTCGATCGCTTCCTCTTCTTTCCATGAAGATCGCCAGCCTCTGGACCCACTTCGGATCGGACGTATAACGGATGTGGTAATTGACCAAACCCAAGCCGAAACCCAATGCGACGAGAAACAACTAACAAACTGCGCTTCGTTCTCGAGGACATCCTTCCCGCGTTTGTTCGAGACTCCGTTTTGTTTCGCATTCTGGCCGAATTAGCCTGGGGAAAGCACATATCGCGGCTTGCCGATTTCCGTAGTCGCGCCCCATTTCTGACCAATGATGAGTACGAAGCACTCTACCGCGAACATCCAAGGGTTCATGACGAGACTGACTGCTCTGACAAGTGTATCAACAAGATTGCACAAGAACTGGTCGAAGGATCAATCTGCGATGTCGGCTGTGGCACCGGTGCGCTACTGACCAGACTGGCTGAGCGTCGCCCCGGCCTGACCCGTAAGGTTGGCGTAGATTTCGTTGTAGATGATGCCGCCGCATTGGAAGGGATCGAAGGCATTTCAGCTCGCATCGAGGAACTGCCTTTTGAGGACGGTGAATTCGACAACGTGGTTTGCACGCATGTGATCGAACATATTCTGGATTACCGCGCAGCAATTGCCGAACTACGTCGCATCACTCGTAAGAGACTGATTATAATCGTTCCGCGCGAACGAGAATACCTGTATACTTTCAATCCACACTTCAATTTCTTCGCTTACCCACATTCGTTTCTACGCGCGATGATTCCGGTTCCGGATGACTTTGTTTGTATTGATATCGGACGCGACATTTACTACCGCGAAGATATAACCAGTTAAGAAAAACGGTTAGTTCTCGCAAAGCCTGTTGAGTAGAACAACGCGGGAAATGCCAATTCAACACACAGCGCGCATCATATTCACACCTGAAACCCACCCAAATATGCGGAAAAGCATAACGCTCAGCTGAAAGCGTGGTTTGGAGCTGCAATGCGCGGAAACCAGGGCCTCCGACAGCGGTTCGTTCAACAAGCACTAACGACTTGGAAAAAAGTCCCTGCGCTTCGGGTCAACCGATACCTATGATGGGATTTCCTTCAGACCGAGTATCCGCCAAGGACGTCTTGTTCGTTTGTATCGTGGCCGAAAGGCATGTGAACAGGGATACACCCGATCCGGTTCATTCCGGCCGGACCGGATATCGATCCCCTTTTTCGTCAATCAGGATCAGCCGGTCGCCGCTGCGCACGTACAGATCGCAGCGACCGAACCCGTTGCGGTAAGCGATGCAGACGCTGCCGTCCTCGGCGATGGAATAGGTGCCAAAGGCGGCGTCTCCGCTGGCGTAGGTGTAGGAATAGGCACCGCCAGCCGAGAATTTGGCCTGCCCGTCGTCAAAGAAAGTCAGCGTGCGTCCGGCCAAAGCGTCCAGTTCCTCGGGCGACAGGGGGACGTCTCCGGGTTTGGTGGGCCATTCGGCGGCAAGGGCGGGGCCAGCACTCAGCAAGGCGAGGATCAATAGTCGCGTCATGGTTACAGTCTAGACCGAACTGCTCTGCAACAGGCATGACATTGCAGTGAAAGGTTAGGCGACCATCTGTTCGGCTTTCTTCAGGTCGACCGAAACCAGCTGGCTAACGCCCTGTTCCTGCATGGTCACACCGAAAAGCCGGTCCATCCGTGCCATCGTCACCGCGTGGTGGGTGATGATCAGGAACCGCGTGTCGGTCTGGCGGCACATCTCATCCAGCAGGTCGCAGAAACGCGTCACGTTAGCATCGTCCAGAGGAGCATCGACCTCGTCCAGCACACAGATCGGCGCGGGGTTGGCAAGGAACACACCAAAGATCAGCGCGGTTGCAGTAAGAGTCTGTTCACCGCCCGAGAGCAGGCTGAGCGTCGAGAGTTTCTTGCCCGGTGGCTGGCACATAATCTCAAGCCCCGCATCCAGCGGATCGTCGCTTTCAACCATGACCAGATTGGCCTCACCGCCACCAAACAGGTGCTTGAACAGCATGGCAAAGTTCGAGTTCACCTGTTCAAACGCCGTCAGTAGACGCTCGCGACCTTCACGGTTGAGACTGGCGATGCCGGTGCGCAGGGCTTTGATCGCCTCTTCCAGATCGGCCTTTTCGCTGTTCAGCGTGTCGAATTCTTCCTGGACTTCTTTGCTGTCCTCTTCGGCCCGCAGGTTCACCGCCCCCATCGCGTCGCGCTGGCGTTTGTGGCGGTTAACCTCGGCCTCCAGCGCGTCGGCGGCGGGCATCTGGTCGGGGTTCACGTCCAGCTGGTTCAGCAACTGGTTTGGCGTCAGCTGCTGATCCTCGGCGATGCGTTCCGCAGCGGCGGTTACGCTTTCCTTGGCGGCGTCAGAGCGCGCCTCGGCGGCGGCCCGGCTTTCGCGCGCTTCCGAGGCCAGACGTTCCGCATCACGTTCGGCCATCACCCATTCGCGCTGCTGAGCCTCGGCTTGAGCCAGCTTGTCAGCAGCCTCTGCCCGGCGCGCTTCGGCGGTTTCGATCAGCTCGTTCAGTTCCTCGCGCGCCTCGGCGATTTCGCCGGGGGCGGCCATCGCGTCGGTCAGCTCCTCCTCAGAGCTTTCCTTGCGCTCAGCCAGTTCCGAGATGCGTTTTTCCGCCGTCTCCAACCGGTGTTTCCAGCCGCTGAGGTCTTTCTTGACCTCCTGGCTGCGACGGGTCCGTGCTTCGCCCTCGCGGCGCAATTCGTCATGGGTCGAGCGGTGGGTCAGCATGGTGATCCGAGCGGCTTCGACCGTTTGTTTGATGTCTTCGACCTGCGCGCGGGCGCTGTCCAGATCGCCCAAGCCAGCGAGCGCGCCCTCGGCCTCGCGCAGTTGGGCGCGGGCAGACATGGCATCTTCCTTGTGGCGATCCACGGCCAGCGTCAGGGTTTCCAGCTTGCCCTGCGCCAGATTGCGATCCGCCTCGGCCCGACTGAGCGCGCGTGCAGTTTCGGCCATACGTTGATCGGCGGACCGTCGGGCGTCGCGCGCACGGCGGTCAGCCTCGGTCACGTCGGCCAATTGCTGCGACAGGGCCTCATGCGCCGCCCGCGCGCCATCGGCCTGCGCCTCGGTCCGGGTGAGTTCCTGTTTCAACGCTTCCAGCTTGTTTAGCTGTTCAAGCCGCAGCGCGGCTGCACTCGGCGCGTCCTCAGCCCAGGCGCGGAACCCGTCCCAGCGCCACAGATCGCCCGAGCGCGACACCAGCCGCTGACCGGGTTTCAACGCGGCCTGCAACCGCGCGCCCTGATCTGCATCAACCAGCCCGATCTGTGCGATCCGACGGCTAAGGCGGTCCGGCCCCGACACATGCAGCGCCAGAGGCTCAGCTCCTTCAGGCAAGGGCTGATCCGCGTCGTACCCCGCGACCTCCACCCAGCCCGACGGCCCGTCACCGTCGACCAAAGGCGCGCGCAGATCATCCGCCAGCGCGGCACCCAGCGCCTTTTCATAGCCCGGAGCAACGCGCAGCAGATCCATCACCTGCCCGCCCTCAGCGGTGTCACGTTCAACCAGCTTGGCCAAAGCGGTGGTCTCAGCCCGAATGGCCCCCAACTCACCCTCTGCCTCGGACCGTTGCGCGCGGGCTTCAGCCTCGCGCGCTTGCGTCTCGCTACGCAGCTCATCGGCTGCGGCCAGCGCTTCTTCGGCGGCCTCGGCGGCCTCGCGGGCTTCTTCTTCACCCTCTTGCGCGGCCTCGAACGCCTCGGCCGCGCGGGTCAACGCCTCACGCGCCTCATTCACGGCACCGCGCGCCTTTTCTTCTTCGCCCTCGGACCGGGCCAGCGTTTTGCGGCTGTCCTCGACCAAACGCTGCGCCGATTGGTGACGGGCGACCAGACGGGCCATATCCTCGGTCTGTTGCGAGAGGTGATCCTCGCGATCCTGCAGCACCGAGGCCGCCTCACGCGCGATTTCCGCCGCCTCGGCCACCTTGTCATCGTGACCTTCAGCCGCCTTGGCCAGCTCGCGGGCTTCCCATTCCAGCCGTTCGATCATCTGGCCCGCGTCACGGTTCAAACCGCTTTCACGCTCGATATCATTGCCGAGTTGTTGAATACGGTTGGTCAGGGTTTCAATCGTCTGACGCGCGCGGGTTTCCTGATCAGAAAGCTGGTCACGCTGCACCTGCTGACGTTGCAACACAGCGGCTGAGATGGCCTCTTCCTCGCGCAGGGGCGGCAGGGTTTCCTCAATCTCGGCACGTTTGGCAGCGGCGGCGCGCGCCTCGGCCTCGGCGCGCGAGGCCTCAGTAATCCGTTCGCGCAGCTTTTCCTCGGCCTGTTGACGGGCCATGTCGGCCTCTTTCCAGCGTCGGTACAGCAGCATCCCTTCGGCTTGCCGCAGCTGTTCACCAATCTCGCGATAGCGCGCAGCCTGACGAGCCTGACGCGCCAATTGCGCCAGCTGTGTGCCCAACTGTTCCAACACGTCATCAACGCGAGTCAGGTTGGATTCCGTGCCCTTCAGCTTCAGCTCGGCTTCATGCCGACGTTGATAGAGCCCCGAGATCCCGGCGGCCTCTTCCAGAATACGCCGCCGCGCTCGGGGTTTGGCGTTGATCAGCTCGGCGATCCGGTTCTGCCCCACCAGCGCGGGCGAATGCGCCCCCGTTGAAGCATCCGCGAACAGCATCTGAACATCGCGCGCCCGCACATCCTTGCCGTTGGTCTTGTAGGCACTGCCCACATCGCGGGTGATCCGGCGGATGATCTCCAACTGATCGGTGTCGTTAAACCCCGAGGGCGCTAACCGTTCCGAATTGTCCATGGTCAGGACCACTTCGGCAAAGTTGCGCGCGGGTCGCGTGGCCGCCCCGGCGAAAATCACATCTTCCATCGCGCCGCCACGCATGGATTTGGGGCGGTTTTCGCCCATCACCCAACGCAGCGCCTCTAACAGGTTGGACTTGCCGCAACCATTCGGTCCCACCACACCGGTCAGCCCGTCCGCGATAATCAGATCGGTCGGATCGACAAAGCTTTTGAAGCCGGTGAGTTTGAGTTTGCTAAAACGCAAAGGCAATGAGTCCCGTGATTCCTATACGCTGGAAGTCTGCGCAACGGATTGGGGTCGAGTCAACGAACTTGCGCAGGATATGGGATATCAGCCCAAGTTATCCACAATATCTTGGCAAAATACGCAGGAATTCGCGTATGTCAGTAGGCAGTACACTCGAACACCTGATAACCGTAGCTATCGCCGATGTGATCGAAAATACCTGTGTCCAAGCATTCGTAGTTCGGGATGGCCACCGCAGTCTGCAGCAAGCGCTCACCCGCCTCTCGGTCGCAACCTAACACCCCAATCGTCACAGCGGCATCGCCCAGCACATCCAGAATTGGGCACCCCGAAACCTGTGCCATCGCCTGAGCAGCGCGACCACGGATCGGCCCGAGCCGCGGGGCGTATTGCATGTTCACCCGCACTGCTTCGGCCAGATCATCGCGCACGCGCACGTCAAAGACACTACCATTCACCGCCACACGCGTCGCGGGCACATCGCGGAAATGAGGCGTGCCCTCCGAACATGCAGCCAGGACCAGCAAGGCGAAGTATCGGATCATGTTCTCTATGGTGAGGTGGAATGGTTAACAAACCTTTTCCACTAGTGGCGCAGAACCTGACCCAGACGTTTAATACCCTCTCGTATCGTGGCCTCGTCCGAACTGGAAAAACTCAACCGGATTGTATTCCGACCCGAGCCATCAGGAAAAAATGCGCGCCCAGGTACAAAAGCCAGCTGTACCGTTTCCAACGACCGTAACAAAAGATCGGCCCCGTCATGTCCTTGGGGCAAGGTCAACCAGACGAACATTCCGCCTTCCGGCTTGGTCCATTGCAGCCCTTCGGGCATTTCCCGCCGCAAAGCGTCCAGCATCGCATCGCGCCGCCTGCGATACGTTGCCCGCACACGCAAAATGTGCGTGTCGAAACAAGCACGTGCTACTTCGTTAATCGACATCTGATTGATCGTTGGCGAATGCAGATCAGCCGCCTGTTTGACCAAAACCAACTGCGAAATGACCTCTCGCGAAGCAACAACCCAACCCACGCGCAAACCGGGCGACAGTGTCTTCGAAAAACTGCCGCAATAGACTGTCCGGCACGCCTCGATCGTTCCCTTTCGGGCAAGCTCCAAGGCAAGAATCGGCGGAATATCTTCACCGTCATAGCGCAAGGCTTGATACGCACCATCCTCGATTACTGCGATATTCAGGTCCTCAGCAAGATCAAGCAGTGACTCACGTGTAGCGCGGTCAACAGTTTCACCCGTCGGGTTTGCGAAATCCGGGGACAAATAAGCGAATTTGATCTTTCCTTCACCGGACGCAGCTGCATATTCAGCCGCCCGGCGGTTCGCCTTCAAGTCCAACCGATCAAAACGGGGCTCATATGCGTCGAATGCGTTGATTGCGCCCAGATAGGTCGGCCAGCCAACCAAGGCTGTGTCTCCGGGGGACAGGTAAAGTTTTCCTAAATAATCCAGCGCTTGCTGCGAACCCGAGGTGATCAGGATGTTTTCCGCGGAACATTTGATTCCGATCTGCTGCATATGTCCGACAAGCCATTCACGAAGGGGAAGATATCCTTCGCTGACCGAATATTGGAGCGCATGAGGCCCATCCCCAAGGCACGATTGGAACGCATTGGCAAAGGCATCGGCAGGAAACAAAGCCGGGTCGGGAATACCCCCGGCAAACGAGATAATCCCCGGCTGATCCAGCAGCTTCAGCAATTCACGAATCTCTGAGGCTTTCATCCGTGAGGCCCTGGTCGCAAACAAATCTGGCGTTGACATAAGGCTCCTCCGTTTAGAGGCAGCGTAATAGATAATGCATTAATGTCAATATTGCTGACCTAGTAGTGTTATGTCCTTTCTAGGCATTCTTGAACCGGGCCTGAATCCGTGGTCATATGATTTGACCAATCTGGAAAAGTGTCCCGATGCCCTTTCAAAAAATTCAGACCGAAAAGCTATCGATCGCGGTGGTTCGACAGATCGAACTGCTAATCCTTCGGGGCATCCTGCGTCCGGGCGAACGACTTCCTGCCGAGCGTGAAATGGCCGAGCGACTGGGCGTGTCGCGGCCGTCGCTGCGGGATGCGATATCGGAACTGCAAGAACAAGGATTGCTGACGGCCAAAGCAGGCTCGGGCATATACGTTGCCGAGGTCTTGGGCTCGGCGTTTTCCCCTGCTCTGATCCGATTGTTCGGCAGCCATGAAGAGGCTGTTTTCGATTATCTCTCATTCCGACGAGATATGGAGGGCTTGGCAGCTGAGCGCGCAGCGAGAATGGGTTCTGAAAGCGACTTGAAAGTCGTCCAGACGATCTTTGAAAAGATGGAGGCCGCCCATGCCCGCAATGCGCCGGAAGATGAAGCTAATCTGGACGCCCAATTCCACATGGCCATCATCGAGGCCAGCCACAACGTCGTGATGCTGCATATGATGCGGTCGATGTTCGATCTGTTACGACAGGGCGTCTTTTACAACCGCCAAATGATGTTCAATCAGCGCACAACCCGAGAAGCCATCTTGGACCAGCATCGAGCGATCAATACCGCGCTACAGGCACGTGACCCAGAAGGTGCCCGCGAAGCCGTCCAGAGACACTTGAATTTCGTTCAGCAATGCACACAGGATCACCAAAAAGCCCTACGGAACGAAGAAATCGCAAGGCAACGGCTGGATCACGAAACACGCTGACCTGGTACGCGGCACCGCCTGAGGTTCAGCAATGGTCACAGCTTGCGAATAACTCGTGCAAACCTGTGCTTCCAAAGACTCACGTTCTTTATCGGTTTTGGATCGCAATCGGTCAGTCCGGGAAAACTGCTATCAGCTTCGGACCAACTACGCAGCTTGGTAGGCGCGGCCAGAACGGATTTCGTAACGGCGTCAGGGCTATCTGCACTCTGCTTTTCATTGGCTATTACAACCAGCATTTCTGCATGATAGGCGTCTATTGCTTCTGAACGTTGGCCTGTGCGGAACCGAAACGCACCGATCTTATCGTGAACGGGGATCAGTTCGGCATAGCGTGAAAACCGCAGCCAAAGTTCGCCATCCACAGCCAAGGACAGGCGCTCGTCAAGTTGTCCTCCGGCTTTGTCCCAAAGGCTGCGTCGCCAAAATGTCGACTCCTGCTGCACCCACTGATAGTCGCCCGCAAGAAACCGTTGATACGAAATTGGCCTTGGGCGTCGAGAGGCCAAAATACGTCCTGCCTCGTCTATCGTCGTGAGCTTGCCCGTCACCCAGTCCAACTTTGGCTTTAGCGCAAAAAGAGACCCAACAAGTCCGAGCCCTCCCGGCATTAGGACATCATCGGAATTGATCCACCCCATGACCTCGCCAGTGGCGAGAGCAAACCCCTTGTTGACCGCGTTGGCTTGACCCGTATCCGGCTCGGATATGATATGTGTGAATGCCCCGCGATATCTTTCGACAATATCAAGCGACCCGTCTGTGCTTCCCCCATCCGACAAGATCAGCTCAAGACTGGGGTAAGACTGGCTGACAATTGACGCAATGGTCTGCTCAAGAAATTCGGCGCAGTTCAGGTTTGGAACGACCAGACTTATCTTGGGCATATTCGTCATGCGTAATCCTACCACCCAAGACCAAGCTGCATTGGTGCAAAAAAAGTGTTTCTGTGCGACTGCATCATTTCTGACAAGCTGATCATTGCAACAGCTTCTTTGGAATGCGCTTTCCGCTACCGGGGCCCATATGCTCGGTTTGTGCCAAAGTTAAAAGACCGGGGTCAATAAAAAGACGTTTTCCCGCGGTTCGCAGCGAATGATGCAGAGTCGTATGCTCGCAGGTGATTTGACCGGTCTCGTCCCGTGGCTGGTACGTCGCACCGCGCAAAGCTTCGGTCTTATACAAGCCCAACCCGCCGAAAGCACTCTCCACCTCAATCAGAGGCGCGTCGGTTGGTATTGAGTATTGACGATTATAGATGACTTTCCGCTGCATCCGTCGCCACCAGACACTGCGCAACATCCGTGGTCGCGTTAGCGCCGTAAGCTCTCGCCACGGGTCTTGATCGCTCCAGCCCGCACATCGCAAGGCGTAAAGGTCATAATATGCAGGCAATGAGTTTGCAAACACAGCGTCCCATTGTGGCACCTGACGCGCCGCCGCGCTCAACACCTGACTTGTTTTCATCTGCGTATTGGGGCCGTCCATGTCAAGAACCAGTGTCAAAGGATGGACCGGATTGGTGGCAAGAAGATGTTCAAGAACTGCATTTCTGGCGACGGCAATACGCTCTACGCGTTCATCGAACAGGTCCAACATACTGTCCAGAAAGAGCACATCTACTCTCGCGTTCTGAGCCGCGTAATCTTGTAGGATGTCGTCGGTATTGTCTTTATTATCGTTGGTCGCGATGATCACGCGACTGCTCTCAAGGTACGCCCGCAGCTGTTCGATGCGCAAGAGCGTTGCGGTCAGGGATTCTCCACCATTTCGAACAATGCCGAGAATGTTCATCAAAATTCCAGCAATTCAGGCGAGGGGTCTTTCAAAGCGCCTTGACCCGAAAGCGGGCTTTCGGGTCAAGGTTTCGAATTATGTTCAGCGGTCAGTGCAGCTTTTCGCCTACATCCGCGATGGCCGCGTCGATCAGCTTGTTGGCCTGCGTAGCTGTCATCTGCTTTGCCAGAACCGCGTTGGCTGCGGAAACAGCAACGGTGATGGCCTGATCGCGCACCTCTTTCACGGCAGAAGCCTCCGCCGATGCGATCTGGTCCTGTGCTGCCGCCAAACGACGAGCAATGGACTTCTCCAGATCGACCTTGGCTTGTTCAGCTGCCAGTACCGCATCGTCCTTGGCTGCTGCCACGATGGCATCCGCCTGAGACTGCACTTCGCGCTGCTTGCGCTCATACGAGGCCAGCAAGCTACGCGCTTCTTCGTGCAGGGCGCGGGCTTCGTCCAGTTCGGACTTGATGCCTTCGGCCCGCTTGTCCAGCGCGCCACCGATCATGCCGGGCACCTTGAAGTAGAACAGAACCGCGATGAACACGATGAAGCCCAGCAGGACCACAAAGTCGGTGTTGCCAAGCGAGAAGAACGGGCCACTTGCGGCCAGCGCTGGGCTGGCAGCGCCGAGGGTCAGGATAAGGGCAAGAGTATTCCGCATGTCACTTATCCTTTCATCTGCGCGTCAACGGCACCGTCGATGGCTTTGGCATCCGCCTCGCCACCCAGTGCTGTAACCAGTTCAGCTGCCGTATCCTTGGCAACCACTTGAATGCTTTCCAGCGCACCGGCACGGATTTCGGCAATTGCCTTTTCCGATTCAGCCGCTTTTGCAGCGATTTCAGCATCTGCCTTGGCAATCGCGTCATCCAGACCAGACTGAATCTCGGCGCGTGCTTCGGCAGCGATACGCTGCGCTTCGGCACGGGCATCGGCCAGCGCCTTGTTATAGGCCTCTTCGGCCTCGACCGCCTTGGCCTTCAGATCTTCGGCCGCAGCCAGGTCATTTGTAATGGTCCCCTGACGCTCAGCCAGGATTGCCGCGATGCGGGGCAGAGCCACGCGGGACAGGACCAGAAAGATGACGACCAGCGTGATGACCAGCCAGAAAATCTGGTTGGGGAACCAATCGAAGCAGAGCTGCGGCATCCCGATGGCAGAGCCATAGGAGTCGACGCACGAGCCAGCTACCTCTTTTGTAAGGGGTTCAGTCGCCATGATATCCTCCGTCGGAAACTTGTCTTTACAACAGGTGGGCCACTATGGCTTGGACCCACCTGCGCGTAAGGATCAGGTTCCGCAGATTAGACGGCGAACATCAGCAGCAGCGAGACCAGGAATGCGAAGATCCCCAGGGCTTCTGCGAATGCGATACCGATGAACAGGGTTGCGGTCTGCGAAGCAGCCGCCGAAGGGTTGCGCAGGGCGCCGGCCAGGAAGTTGCCTGCAACGTTGCCCACCCCGATTGCGGCTGCGCCGGAACCGATTGCTGCCAGGCCTGCGCCGATGTGTGCGAGATCGCCTTCCATGATGTATCTCCTTACGAATTGGAAGTTTCGATGTTTGGTTATCGTTCCTGTGCTGGGTGCAAGACCCAATCAGTGATGCGGATGCAGAGCGTCCTTGAGGTAAACACAGGTCAGAATGGTGAATACGTAGGCCTGGATAAAGGCCACCAGGACCTCAAGACCGTACATTGCGGTGATTGCCAGAACCGACACGGGCGAGATCACGGCAATCGCGGCAAAGCCTGCGAACACCTTGATCACCGCGTGGCCAGCCATGACGTTACCGGCCAGACGAATGGAGTGGCTGACCGGGCGCACAAAGTACGAGATCAGCTCGATGATCGCCAGGATCGGACGCAGCGCCATCGGGGCGCTGGAGACCCAGAACAGGCTCAGGAAGCCCGCGCCGTTCTTGACAAAGCCCAGGATGGTGACGGTCAGGAAGACAGCCAGCGCCAGCGGGATGGTCACGGCGAAATGCGATGTGGTGGTGAACGAGGTCGGGATCAGGCCCAGGAAGTTCGCTGTCACGATGAACATGAACAGGGTCATGACATAGGGGAAGAACTTGACGCCTTCCTTGCCGCAGATGTCTTCCAGCATCTTGTAGATGAAGCCGTAGGCCAGTTCGGCCACCGACTGCATCCGGGTCGGAACAATCGCGCGCTTCGAGGTCGGAACGATCAGCAGCAGAACAATCGCAACGATCGCAAAGAACAGCCACAGCGTCACGTTGGTGATGGTGAACATGCCCACCGCACCGTCGCCGAACAACGGTTTGACGATGAACTGGTCCATCGGGTGGAATACCAGGCTGCTGCCCTCTGCTGCGGTGGTCTCGGTTGCCACGTTCAGTCCCTCTCGTCCTTCTCGGCAGCCGTCGCCGCCGTTTGTTTCTCTTGGACCTCTTTCGCGCTGCGGAGCATAACCTTCACGCCCGCGACAAGGCCCAGCAATGTAAACAGCACCAGAAAGATCGGGATCGTCCCGAGCAGGCTGTCCAGCCCGTATCCGATGCCAAACCCGATCCCCAGACCGGATACCATTTCGATGACCATCCTCCAGGCAAGCTCGCCACCGGAAATGTCACTGTCTGCGCGTTTGGGGGGCTGTTTGGCCTTTTTCGCCGCGTCGATCTTGGCCTCCAGCTGCGCCATACGCTGCTTTTGGTCATCATCGGTCACGGGCGTTTCCCTCGCACAGTCTTGGGTAGGGTGCTAAGGCGATGCGGGCATAGAGTCAACGGTGTATAGGTCGCACTCAAATTATGTTTAATACCCTGATTTTATTTGCTAAAATTTTCCACTGCCCCTCCGTAGGCGCACCCGTTGATCCTGCGGGGGCATGAATGGACCGGATCTTCCATATTCAACCAAATGGTTGACCAAAGCAGACCGCTGTGATTGAGCGGAAGCATGTCCAGTGATCTCGATACCGTTTTCGCGGCCCTTGCCGACCCAACACGCCGCGCCATCCTTGCAATGCTGTTGGAGGATGACATGGCCGTCACCGATGTTGCCGAACCGTTCGAGATGTCACTGGCCGCGATCTCGAAGCATCTGATGATCCTGACCAAGGCTGGACTGATCAGCCAGGAAAAACGCGGCCGGGTGAAATGGTGCAAGCTGGAACCCGACGCGCTACGGTCGGCTTCGGTCTGGATGCAGGGGTTCGGACAATTCGAGCCGGTCAACCTGGATGCGTTCGAACGGTTTCTGGAAAGCCAATTGCCTTTGACAGACGACACCTGACCAATTGACAATGGCAGGCGCATGTTTCGTGGTATGCTGCCAAAACCAAATCTATCTCTTCTAAGGATGACGCAAACGGTTCATGCCGCACAGGTCGAGACGTTTTGCGGCCTCGGCCTGTTGAGCAACCTTCAGTTCAGTTTCGATCGGCCTTAAAAACAGGTTCCGCCCCTGTGGGTCCGTCGGGCCTGAGGAGCATCAACAATGCAACGCATGTCAGAGCGACGCCGACCAAAACCAGTGCCACGGGGGCGCCGTTGCCCAGCGCAATCTCCCATAGAATGACCCAACTGGGGACAAGATAAGTATAGGCCATAACCTTGGCCGACGGCAGACGCAGGGCCGAAAACTGAACCAGAACAAAACTGGCGGCGGTCGCGAAGATCGACAGGTACAGCAACCCGACCCACACGATCATGGGCAGGTTGGCCCAGTCGGTGTCGCGAATGTCGGACCACGCATAGATCGTCAAAAGCAGGCAACCTGCTACCATGGTTCCGAAACTGAACACTACGGCGGGTTCGCCGCGGTTCAGTTTACGCACCATCGGCGTATAAACAGCATGAGCTATACACCCCCAGAAATAAATGACCTCACCCTTGTTGATTTGAAAAGCCGTGAACGCTTGCCAATCCGCCCGGAATATCACCCAAAGCGCCCCAACGGCACCAATGCTTAGCGCCAGTGCCATCCTTGGCGTGGTGACCTGACGCAACAGAAACCATCCGGCGATCGCTGACAAAACCGGAGTCAGAGTAAAAACCGCAGCCGCGCTGACCGGAGGGGCGGTTTTCAACCCGTGAAACATAAGAACAAAATAGGTCGCAAAAAGCCCGCCCAGCACCAGGTAACGCCAAGGAGCTTGCGCAGCGCTGCGAGGCAAGCCTGTGGTCATCAACGCTGTTGCCCCGATCACGATGGCCGCAATTGCAAACCTCACGGCAGTGACCGACTCGGGTGAGATCTGGTTGGCAATCATTGAGCCTAGTGAGAAACTGCCCGCGACCAAGGCAGAAAAGACCAGCATGGCCAAATGGCCACGCGCCGGAGGGGTCATGGCTGCCAGCCTTTGGATTGCTCTTTCAGATAGGACAGGAACGACTGCACCTTGGTCGTGCGGTGCAAATCCACATGCGTCACCAGCCAAAGGTTGCCGAACCACTCGGACAGCGGCGGGATCACCTCGATCAGATTGGGGTCACGGGCAGCCTCCCACCGCGCCATGAAACCAATGCCTGCTCCAGAAAGAACGGCCTCGCGGATGCAGAAATTGTTGGTGCAGCGAAAAGTGATGCGATCAGCAGGGACCGTTTCGCGCAACCAACGCGAAAACGGCGCGCGGCTGGTTTCGTCATCGGTACTGACAAAGAAATGGCTGGCAAAATCCTCGACCCCGGCTGGTTTGCCGTGACGTTCGATGTATGCCGTGCTCGCATATAAGCCGACCTCTTGTTTCATGAATGGCTGCACAACATTGTCGGGCTGATCCGGCGCCGACCCGGCGCGGATCGCCACATGTGCCTCGCCATATTCCAGCCGGAATAGACGGTCACCGGTCAGATAGCGGACGATCAGATCAGGATGCAGGCGCTGGAAAGTGCTCAGCACCGGCACAACCAACGGCGCCAACGAGGACAGAGAAGTCACCACCAGCTCTCCGGATACGTCATCTCCGCGGCCTTTCATGCGCCCAACCAACTGGTTGAATTGATCTTCGGTCGCTTGCGCTACGCGCAGAAGGTCGTCGCCCGCCTCGGTCGGCGTGTATCCACGGGCGTGGCGCTGGAACAATTTGACCCCCAGCCGCGCCTCGATCGCGTCGATATGGCGGATAACGGTGGCGTGGTGAACGCCCAACACTTCGGCGGCACCGCTGACCGTCCCCATGCGCGCCACCTGATACGCGGTTCTCACTTCATCCCAATTGTCCATTGCATCTTGCCCATTGTGCAAATTTTAACACTTAATGTTGGGATATCAGAGTTTTGTTCACCAACGCAACATTCATATTGGGACCAGACACAGAATTCACCGCCTGAAGGAGACCATCATGACCAAGACAGTTCTGCACATTGACGCCTCGGCCCGCCGAACAGGGTCAACGACCCGAGACCTTTCTGACCGTATCGTCAAGCACCTTGGTGCCAACCGCATCATCCGCCGCGACCTGGCGACCCCGCTGCCATTATTGACCGAAGCTTGGATCAATGCCAATTTCACTCCCGCCGATCAGCGCGACGCGGTCCAGCGTGACCTTCTGTCCCTTTCCGACGCTCTGGTGTCGGAACTGCAAGAGGCCGATACGGTCGTGATCGGCCTGCCCATCTATAATTTCTCGGTGCCTGCGGCGTTCAAGGCGTGGATCGACCTGGTCGCCCGCGCCGGACTGACCTTTTCCTACAGTGAAAACGGCCCAAAGGGACTGTTGGACGGCAAACGCGCAGTTCTGGCCATCGCTTCTGGCGGCACCGCAGTCGGGTCCGAGATCGACTTTGCCACCGACTATGCCAAGCATGTTCTGGGCTTCATCGGCATTCATAATGTCGACGTCATCGCAGCCGATAAAATGGCACTGGACGCTGAAACGACCCTTAGCAACGCGCAAAAGGCTGTTTCGGAATTGGCGGCCTGATTGACCGTTACGCCCTAAAACGTCCAGTCTGCACCTGAACAGACAATTGCAGACTGGACACCGGGCATGAAAAAAATCGGAATTCTGGGCGGTGTGGGCTGGGCCTCGACCGTGGACTACTACCGCGCCATTGCCGAGGGCGCGAGCCGCCATTTCGCTGAACGGGGTCATACATCTCCGCTGCCCATCCCTCCGATGACCATCGAATCCGTCACGCAGGCCAAAACGCGCGCTTTGCGCGGTATCGCCGGGGACGAGGAGAGTTGGTCGGCCTTCGACGCAGTCTTTCGCGAGGCATTGCTGACGTTGGAGCGGGCCGGATGTGATTTCGGCATCATCGCGTCCAACACGCCCCACGCTCGACTTCATTCGATACGACAAGGCGTGGCGATGCCGATTCTCAGTATTTTCGACGCCACTGCAGAGGTGACAGCGCGCACCAAAGCCTCTGAGGCGCTGGTTCTGGGAACAACCGTCACGATGGAAGCGACCAACTATGCCGAAAAGCTGGCCGAACATGGCGTTGTCGCCAACAAGCGGCTGCCCGACGCCGAGATCGCCGAGATGCAAGCGATGATCGACAGCGACTTTTACGGTGGGGCGTCCGACGAAGCGCATGCCCGTTTGCTTGCGTTCTGCAACAAACATGCGCGCACTGGCACCGCGATCCTGCTGGCCTGCACCGAACTGCCTTTAGCCTTCCCCAACCATCTGGACGATCCGGTGTTTGAGGCAGACGGGCACCTTTTCATCAACCCTTCCGCCGCACATGTCTCGGCCGCCTTGGCCCAAGCGCTAGGGGACTGATCAGGGCAACCAGTTAATCTCGACCCCGGTACGATCACAAAACGCCAGCAGATCGTCCCGTGGCATTGCAACGGTGCGGTCATTGACCAGCGGGTGCATATAGATGACATCCGCCTGCTTGGCTGCGCCGTCCATGAAGAACCGTACCTCGTTCTGCACCCCGTTGATCATCGCCAAAGGGCTCACCGCGCCGGGACGGATACCAAGGTTCTGCAACAAACGATCCGCCGACCCAAAGGACAGGTTACCGACACCCAGTTCAGCCCCCAGCGCCTTAAGGTCGATTTCGGCGTTCTGCTCCAGCGTTACAAGATAGTTCCGCTTTTTCTTGTCGCGCAGATACAGGTTCTTGACCCGCAACGCGTTTTCGCCGGGCACCATGAACTGATCCTCGACCGCCTTTGAATCCTCAACCGTGCGCAGCGGCACATGGGTGTGCAGCGTATAAGTCAGGCCCCAATCGTCCAGTTGCGCCAGCAGCGCGTCGGAACTCAGCGGTAATGTGTCCTGAAAGGTGGATGATGCGTCCATGGGTATCTCCTGTTTGGCGTGCTCATCGCGCAACGTGCGGACAAATTCAAGCCAGACAGCGTCGGAATTCAGTGCTAGCGTGCCGCCATGAAAGTCACGCGCCATACTCCGAACCAATTGATCCTTTCTAATACGCCCTGGTTCATTGGCATCTCACTGATCTTCTTCATCCTTGCCTTTGTCGGCGCTGGTCTGTTCATGGCAACCGAAGGCGGCGAGGGCATTCTGTTCGGTCTGTTCTTTGCTGTGTTTGGCGGCGGGATGGGCATCGGCGCTTTCTGCGTCTTTGTGCGGCGCGTACAGGTGATTTTGGATCGACCCAGCAACAGCGTTTTGATCCGCCGCCAATCCGTCTTTGGCTATGACACCGTAGAACATGAGCTGTCGAACCTGTCCCATGCCGAGGTGGAAACCACCACATCCACCCGCGACAGAACCACGTCCAAGATGCACCGTCCCGTTCTGATCCTGGAAAAGGGCATGAGTGCAGGCCGACACCCGATTGTCGAAGCCTATGTAAGCGGGCACGGGGCGCAGCGGCTGGTGGATGCGGTCAATGACTGGCTTCCGGCGCGAGCGGTTGACTCTGACAGCCAATCGGCCTACAGCCCACTTCAAACATCCGGAAGCGTCTGATCTTCCGGTCCCTTGAGTCGTTAAGGGATCGCCCCCCACCAGCGAGTTTCGCCCGTGGGGGCAATGCCATTTGGCATGACCCCCACGTCAAATTCAGTGGGAGGGGGCGTTTGTGCATTTAACCGACGCATCCTATCTAGGAGGCGCCACCAGATAACCGGCTAAGGAGGCCGAAGGCATGTTTGAAAATCTATCCGAACGCCTTTCTGGCGTCTTTGACCGGCTGACCAAACAGGGCGCTCTGTCTGAGGAAGACGTCAAAACCGCCCTGCGCGAAGTTCGCGTTGCCCTGCTTGAGGCCGACGTCTCGCTGCCGGTGGCCCGTGCCTTCGTCAAGAAAGTGCAGGAACAGGCGACCGGTCAGGCCGTCACCAAGTCGATCACCCCCGGCCAGCAGGTCGTCAAGATCGTCCATGACGCGCTGGTCGATACCCTCCGTGGCGAAGAAGACCCCGGCAAGCTGAAGATCGACAACCCCCCTGCCCCGATCCTGATGGTCGGCCTGCAGGGCTCGGGCAAGACGACCACGACCGGTAAGCTGGCGAAACGCCTCAAAGAGAAAGAAGGCAAGAAGGTTCTGATGGCCTCGCTCGACGTCTATCGCCCGGCGGCGATGGATCAGCTGGCCGTTTTGGGGACGCAGGTCGGCGTTGATACGCTGCCGATCGTTCCCGGCCAGAAACCCGTCGACATCGCCAAGCGCGCCAAGCAGCAGGCAACGTTGGGTGGCTATGACGTCTATATGCTCGACACCGCAGGCCGTCTGCACATCGACGAAGTCCTGATGGATGAGGTCGAGCAGGTCCGCAACGCGGTTGACCCGCGCGAGACTCTGCTGGTCGTCGACGGCCTGACCGGTCAGGTCGCCGTTGAGGTCGCTGAAGAGTTCGACGCCAAGGTCGGTATCTCGGGCGTGGTCCTGACACGGATGGACGGTGACGGTCGCGGTGGTGCGGCGCTGTCGATGCGCGCGGTCACCGGCAAGCCCATCCGGTTTGTCGGGCTGGGCGAGAAGATGGACGCGCTTGAGACCTTCGAGCCGGACCGGATCGCCGGTCGTATTCTGGGCATGGGCGACATTGTTGCCCTGGTCGAAAAAGCCCAGGAAACAATGGAGATCGAACAGACCGAGCGCATGATGAAGCGCATGGTCAAAGGTCAGTTCAACATGAACGACCTGAAAATGCAGCTGGAACAGATGATCCAGATGGGCGGCATGCAGGGCATGATGGGCATGATGCCCGGCATGGGCAAAATGGCCAAGCAGATGGATCAGGCCGGTCTGGACGACAAGATCCTGCGCCAGCAGATCGCCATGATCCAGTCGATGACCAAACGCGAACGCGCCAACCCTCAACTGTTGCAGGCCAGCCGCAAGAAACGGATTGCGGCGGGTTCGGGGATGGAGGTCAGCGACCTCAACAAGCTGCTCAAGATGCACCGGCAGATGTCGGACATGATGAAGAAAATGGGCAAGATGGGCAAAGGCAAGATGCTGAAACAGGCCATGAAGGGCATGTTCGGCAAAGGCGGCCCCTCACCCGAGGAGATGGCCGCAGGCATGGACCCCAAGGCGCTTGAGGCTGCAGCCAAAGCGATGGGTGGCAAGATGCCCGGCGGCATGCCCGGCATGGGCGGCGGAATGGCCCTGCCTCCGGGCCTTAGCGGGTTCGGGAAGAAAAAGTGAACACCCTCACCCCTCATATCCCCCGGCTTGAGACCGAGCGCCTGATTCTGCGCGCGCCCTCCGAGGCTGATCTGGACGCGGATGCCGCGTTCTTCGCCAGCGAGGCGTCGCAGTTCGTCGGCGGCCCGCTGCGGCGGGATGAGACATGGCGGCTTGTCGCCAGCATCCTCGGCCATTGGGCAATCCGAGGTTATGGGTTCTGGAGCGTTGAGGAAAAAGACACCGGCACCTATGTGGGCCGCGTCGGCCTGTGGTTCCCCGAGGGCTGGCCCGAGCCGGAAATCGGCTGGACCCTAATGAACCACGCCACTGGCAAAGGCTACGCGACCGAGGCCGCGATGGCCGCACGCGCCCACGCTTATGACGTGCTGGGCTGGGACACGGCGATTTCGCTGATCGACCCGGACAATCACGCCAGCAAGGCCGTGGCCAACCGTCTGGGGGCAACCTTCGACTATCACTACGAACATCCGAAATTCGGCACATCCGAAATCTGGCGGCACCCCGCCCCCGCCGATCTGGTGAATGGCGGCATGGAGGCTTACGCATGACCGACCCCGTAGCACAAGCTGCCGCGCTGCTGAAAGAGCATCGCGAAAGCATCGACCGGCTGGACGCGATCCTTGTCTATACGCTGGGCGAGCGTTTCAAGCACACTCAGGCCGTCGGCAAGCTCAAGGCCGAACACGACCTTCCCCCGTCCGATCCTACGCGCGAAGCCGCGCAGATCGCTCGGCTTGAAGACCTGGCGAAAGAGGCCGATCTGGACCCCGACTTCGCCAAGGCTTTCCTGAATTTCATCATTCAGGAAGTCATCCGACACCACCGGAAACATCAGGAATGACCCGTCGTTTCCACCCATAGAATACCCGGTCCGTGACCGGTCACGCCATCTTAAGGAGATACTACCATGGCAATGAAAATTCGTCTCGCCCGCGGCGGCTCGAAAAAACGTCCCTTCTATCGCATCGTTGCGGCTGACAGCCGTATGCCTCGCGATGGCCGTTTCATCGAGAAACTGGGCACCTACAACCCGCTGCTGCCCAAAGACAGCGAAGAGCGCGTGAAAATGAACCTGGAGCGCATCCAGTACTGGCTGGACCAGGGCGCCCAGCCCACCGACCGGATCGCACGTATGCTGGAAGCAGCTGGCGCACGCGACAAAGCCGAGCGCAACAACCCCAACAAGGGTACCCCGGGCAAGAAAGCTCAGGAACGCGCCGAAGAGAAAGCGGCCAAGGCTGCTGAGGCGGCAGAAGCTGCCGCTGCACCGGCTGAAGAAGCGGCTGCAGAAGAATAAGCAGGCAGGCGCGTGCGGGATCAGACTTTCACTGACGATTTTCGCGCGCAGTTTGACCTTTTGCTGCGGCTCCGGCGCGATGTGCGTCGGTTCCGCACCGACGCGATTGACGAGGCAGTGCTGACGCGCTGCCTCGACGCGTTTCGGCTGGCCCCTTCGGTGGGGCTTAGCGAACCCTGGCGCGTGATCCGCGTCGAAAGTCAGGCCGCGCGCGACGCGGCGCTGCGAAATTTTCAAACCGCCAATGCGCAGGCATTCGAAGGGTATTCCGGCGAAAAGGCGCAACTCTACAGCCGCCTGAAACTGTCGGGGATGCAAGAGGCCCCGGTGCAACTGGCCGTGTTCTGCGACGATGCCTCGGTCAAGGGGCAAGGTCTGGGCGCAGACACGATGCCCGAGATGCGGCGCTATTCGGTGGTTTCGGCCATCACCCTGTTCTGGCTGGCCTTGCGGGCCGAAGGTCTGGGGTTGGGTTGGGTATCCATTCTGGACCCAGGCCAGATGGCGCGTGATTTGGATGTACCCGAGGATTGGCGCCTGATCGGTTATTTCTGTGTTGGCCTGCCAGAAACGCAATCGGACACGCCCGAGCTGGAACAGGTCGGTTGGGAATGCCGCGACGACAGCCTGCCCATCGAGGTGCGATAGGCGCATGTTCGGGTTATTACGCCTTCCCATCCTGTTGATGATCGCCTTTATTGTCGGCGTGTTCTTCGAACGCTCGAACCAACGCGAGGCCTGCGAAGGGATCGGACAATGGGATGACGGGCTATGTGTGACGGATGGGGCAAATGAGTGATCTGATCTGCGTTGGCAGCATTGCGGGATCGTATGGCGTACGCGGTGAAGTGCGGCTAAAGAGCTATTGCGCCATCCCCGAGGATATCGAGGCCTATTCCCCCCTGACGGACGAGGCCGGTGGCGATCGTTATCCGCTGGTCCTGACTCGGTCGATCAAGAACGGCTTTGCGGCGCGTCTGGGCGGAGTTGAAACCAAGGAACAAGCCGATGCGCTGAAAGGTCTGCGTCTGTTTGCGCGGCGTGATCAACTGCCCTCGTTGCCCGATGATGAATTCTATCACACCGACCTGATCGGGCTAGAGGTTTATGACACCGGCGGCACCCTGCTGGGCCGGGTAAAATCGGTGCAAAACCACGGCGCTGCCGACCTGCTGGAACTACACGGGCCGGGACTGAAGGCGACCGTTCTGCTGCCCTTCACGCTTGAGGCCGTCCCCACGGTCGATCTGGATCAAGGCCGCATCATCGCCGACCCGCCCGAAGGGCTGATCTGATGCGCCGCGTCCTGCTGCATCTGGGCCTGCACAAGACCGGCACCACTGCGGCACAGTCTTTCCTTTATGAAAATCGCGAGTTGATCTGGCCGCATTTCGCGTTGGTCCTGCCCTATCGAACGCGCAACTCGGGCCTGTCGCGGGCAGCGACTAACCATTCCGTTTATGGCACCGTTGGTACTTTGTCCGAATTCGGTCACCAGATGCGCGATTTCCTCGACTCGCTGGATTTCGGGGAAAAGCGCGGTTTGATCCTCAGCGAGGAAAACTTCGCGGGCCTCCGACCCAGTCGCAATCTGGAACAGGGCTACGCCGCAGCCCCCGATCTGGCCGCCTGTCTTGTGGATTCGATCCGCCAGAGGTTTTCCGGCCAAGAGGTCGAGATCACGCTTTACCTGTCTTTGCGCCAACGGGGCAGTTGGTTGCGCAGCCTTTGGGCGCATGATTTGCAGCGAATGCGGCAGGTGCAGGATTTCGATACGTTCCGCGACAGCATCGACCATTTGCCCTCGTTGCAAGAGACCGTGGACCAAATCCGTGACAAGCTGCCCACCGTCGCCGTGAAAACGGACTGGCTGGAGGAACTGCAATTGCGCCAGTTCGGGCCAGGTACGCCTTTTGCCGAGTATCTGGACTTGCCCCATGACAAGGCGCAACAGCTGGTTCCGCCCTCCAAATCGAACACTCGACTGCCCGAGAACGTTTTGGCCGAATTGCTGGACCTGAACAGATCACGTCTGGACGAAGCCGCCTTGGTCGCGCAAAAGGCCGCCGTAGTTGAACGGGCGCAGCAGGCGCTGATGGGTGCGACATGACCGAAAAACCATCGAAATCTCATGGGCGCAAGGCGATCCGCCCGACCCTGAAACCGCGTGAGCTGCTGACCCCAACGCCCGACCTGCATGGGGTGTGGAAGGCTAAGATCATCACTCTGTTCCCTTCAGCTTTTCCCGGTGTGTTGGGCGAAAGCCTGACCGGCAAGGCGCTGCAAGAGGGCCTGTGGCAGTTGGAAACCGTCGATCTGCGCCAGTTCGGCGTCGGTAAGCACCGCAATGTGGATGACACGCCCGCCGGCGGCGGCGCGGGCATGGTGTTGCGCGCCGATGTACTAGGCGAGGCGATTGAACACACGATGGCGGGGGTGCGGGGCAACTGGCCGCTGATCTACCTTAGCCCGCGTGGCCGCCGGATGGATCAGCGCATGATGCAGAATCTGGCGCGCTGTGACGGCATGACCCTGCTGTGTGGCCGGTTCGAAGGCGTCGATGAGCGCGTTCTGGAGCATTACGGCGTGCAAGAGGTCTCCTTGGGCGACTTCGTCATGACCGGCGGTGAGATTGCCGCGCAGGCTTTGATCGACGCCACCGTAAGGCTGATCCCCGGCGTTTTGGGCAATCAGGCTTCGGCTGAGGAGGAGAGCTTTTCCTCGGGCCTGCTGGAACACCCGCAATACACACGCCCCGCCGAATGGAAGGGCCGCCCGATCCCGGACATTCTGATGTCGGGCCATCACGGCCGTATCGCCAATTGGAGGCATGAGATGTCCGAGCGGATCACACAGGAGCGCCGCCCCGACTTGTGGGACGCCTACTCCAAAGCCAAGTCCGAAGACTAGCCGTTCTTCCACCGCGCCCAGATCTCGGGCGGGCCGTTGAAGGTGTTGATGTCCACTGGTCCCTGCACACCGGGCACAAGCCCCGTGCCCGTGTATTGCCAGAACCGCCAAATCGCATTGGGATAAACGTTCCTTGGATGCCCGGCGACGGACCTCAGCCAGAACTCTGTCTTGGGCAGGCGCCCGATGTCTGTGTCAGCATAAAAGTCCACAGTCGTGTAGACAATCGGACGCCGCCCATAATGACGTTCGAGAATATCGAGAAACCGTTGAGCTTCGGCGCGAACGGTCGCACCGTCTGGGCGCAGAGTGCAGGTCTTGGAATGGGGCGTCCACTCCATATCCAGAACATGCGGAAGGTCCGATCCTTTGGGAACATTCTGGATGAACCACCGCGCCTGCTCGCGCGCTGGGCGGCAGAAATAGTAATAGTGATAGGCCCCCCAAGGCACTCCAGCGGCCTTTGCTCCGCTGCTGTGACTTGCAAACATCGGATCAGCTACATCACCACCCTCAGTCGCCTTGATGAACACAAAGCTGACACCCGATGCCTTGGCCTTTTGCCAGTCAATCGGCCCTTGCCAGCGCGACACGTCCAGTCCGTGCACGGGATAGTGGCCTGGATGGCGCCCCTCCCACGGGTGCGGATCAGCATCGCCGAAAGCCGGGAAAATCACCGCAGGTGAGGTCGTGTCCAGAAACGCGTTGGCCTCGACCTGTTGCGGCGGCGGGCTGCTGCGACCGCAGGACAGGATGGCAAAAGCCGCGACAGCAAGCATCAATGCAGTGCGCATGGTCTGTTCCTGTTTGAAATGACTGCTCTTGTAATTGCCCTCAGAATGCCTGATCGACGGATCAAAGCAACGATGCTGTTTTGAGGCGGCGGAATCCCACCGTTTCTCAGCATTTTGGGCTTGATCCCTGCACATAATGCCCTTAAACGACCGCAATCCGGTGCCGCGTCATGCGACTCCGGTGTTTTGGTTTGGTCCATGTCGTGACGCCCGGCTTTCTTCGGCCACGGCGCGGCGGAACAAACTGGACTAAGGAACATTCGATCTGACCTCTGGCGGGCTGCATGCAGGACCCGGTGAAGACCAAGAGCTCTCAGCCCGTGCCCAAACTTCGTGGACCAACCACGAGCAGATAGGAGTGAATGCGATGGACCTGATCGCACAGCTTGAGGCGGAACAGATTGCCGCCCTGGGGAAAGACATCCCCGATTTCAAAGCCGGTGACACCATCCGTGTCGGCTTTAAAGTGACCGAAGGGTCGCGTACCCGTGTGCAGAACTACGAAGGTGTCTGCATCGCGCGCAAAGGTGGCAGCGGCATCGCCGGTTCGTTCACCGTCCGCAAAATCTCGTTCGGCGAAGGCGTGGAGCGTGTGTTCCCGCTGCATTCGACCAACATCGACAGCATCACCGTTGTCCGCCGTGGCCGCGTCCGTCGCGCCAAACTGTACTATCTGCGCTCGCGCCGTGGTAAGTCCGCGCGTATCGCCGAAGTCACCAACTACAAGCCCAAGGCAGGCGCCGAGGCGTAAGGAGCGGAAAGATGAAAAAAGACATCCATCCCGACTACCACTTCATCGACGTCAAACTGACCGATGGCACAGTGATCAAGATGAAATCCACCTGGGGTGCCGAAGGCGACCAGCTGGCCCTGGAAATCGACCCCTCCGTGCACCCCGCATGGACCGGTGGCGGCGCCCGCCTGATGGACGCCGGCGGCCGCGTGTCGAAGTTCAAGAAGAAATACGAAGGTCTGGGCTTCTAAGCCAGATCTATTTCAGATGCGAAAGGCCGTCCCAAGGGGCGGCCTTTTTGTTTATCTTCTCAGCGGCATGTGGCGCTGGCTACGGTTGGAATCGATCCGCCTTGTTCGATGCGAGCAGCTCCAACAAAGCCGCATCAGGAGCTGTGGCTTCACGTGTTCGGTTAATCAGTTCAACTTGCTTGAAGACGACCTCTATCGTTTCATCGTTGAAGGAGATCGTCCAAAAGCGGGGTTTCAAAGCCTTCCAGCGTTCGGTTTTTTCTGATCCCGTGACCTCTTGAAAGTCCCATGGTTTGACGGGGAACTCGGCGGCCCGCAAACCTTCGACATTCAATGGGTCTATCCGAAATTCGATAACATCATCAAATTTCAGTATCGCGACCCCACCGCCCGACACCGGCGCAATTTCGTAAGACAAAAATACAGTCCGCCCGTCATAGAATACAGCGGGGCTTTCTACAGTCCCAATTTCGGGAAAGCTAACAGCAGGGGAAATGCCTTCAACAGCCAATGCTCACATCCTAATTTTATCCCTATTTCCCAAGTGACCATCCCACTTGGGTGCTCCTCGACGCTAGTGGCTCTAGTCTAATTGGCTGTCAGATCGGCAGCGCTGTGCAGTGGTGGAATTGGTCCACGCAGCAATAGCAGCGCCAACGCCATCCCCAACAAGGCTGCCATCGCTGTAAAGACCATGGCGCTGTCAAAAGCATTGTCCTGAAGATCCCGAAGGGCCTGGGCCAGAGCGCTTCCGGCAATTGGCTTCAGATCCGCCAGAATCTGCTGAATCTGACTGGGTGAGCCATGGGTGAGCGCATGTGCCAGATCCTCGCGCGGGGCCGATCCGACAGGCAAGGCATTGATTACTTCTGACAGTCCCTTACGGGTTGTAAGGGCCTCGGCCAGGCCACAAACGACGGCACCAAGCGTAGCGCCGAAATACAAACACGCATTGATCACACCGGAACCTTGCCCCACGTGCTTTTCGGGTAGCAGGCGCAACCCAAGGCGTGGCAGCAATGAAAAACAGATACCCAGACCAATGCCGACAATCATAAGTTTCCACCAAATCTCGGCGTATTGTGTAGTGTTCGTAGTTGCGGTCAGCGAAAGGAACCCAACCGCCATCAACCCCAACCCTATCGCAACAGGCCATTGGAAACTGTAGGGCGCGAGGAAACGCGGCGCGGTGACCGAAATGACAAACATGCTTAGACTAAGCGGCATGATCGCCAACCCGGCCTCGACCGACGTATATCCGAAGGCGTCGGGTGACTGGACGAACGTGTTGAAATAGACGAAAAATCCGAACAGGGTAAACCCGGTCAAAAACATGCCAGCCGCAGCCATGAAATAACGTGGATGGCGAAAATATCGCAGTTCGATCAGAGGGTCTTGGCTGCGGCGCGAAGCGATGACAATACAAACCATTGCGAATGCGGAGACCGCCAGCGGCACCAATGTCGAAGGCGTATCCCATCCAGCGCTTTCGCCATTGCTGAGTGCAAAAGACAACGGCCCAAGAAACAATAGAACAGCGCTTGCGCCAACGTAGTCAAATCTTGCGCCTGCAAGCCGCGTGTCGGGTACATAGCCCCGCCTGCTGACCGTTAGACCTATGGCAAAAGCGCCGGCCAGCAAGATCAGGTCGGTGGCAAAAACGGCTCTCCAACTGATGTAATGAGCAAATGCCCCACCCAAGATAGGGCCCACGCCAATCGCCAACCCTACAATTGCGCCCCAGGCCCCGGTGACGCTTGCCCTCTGATCTTCGGGCGTTGCAGCCGTCAACAAGGAAAGAGACGTTCCGAACAAAGCCGCTGCCCCTGCCCCTTGCGCAGCGCGTCCACTCAGCAGCATCGCGCCGTCATGCGCAAACAGTACAGTCGCTGAACCAAGGGCAAACACTATCATTCCAAAAAAGAACACGCCCATTTTGCCCGTTATATCGCCCAGTCGGCTAACAATTGTAACAAGCGAAGCACTAGCGACGGTATAGGTCGCCATCACCCATTGAAGCTCTGCGGGAGTAAGGTCAAACTCGGCCTTGAGGTTGGGCAGGATCGTGGCAACAGCCGTCGTATTGAAACCAACCACCATCATACAAATCGCCGTCATTGCCAAAACAACACGCGCTTTGTGCTGAGGTGATTTCGCATCCGACATCGCCAAGCCCTCGTATCCGCTGGGTATTTACCCGCCACATCAGAATCTTAGCAGAGTTCATCCTTCGACATAAGGTCAGACCCAGTAAGACAACGCCAGCGGTAAAACGAGAATGGTTGCCAATGTCGAAACCAGAATGAACCCCGCAACGTCCGGTCCGTATTCGAGCATGTGCTGATCAATGAACAGATAAGTTGCGACCGATGACGGCATCAGACAAGACAGGATGACTGCCCCACGTTCAGCCCCTGTGAACCCGAAGGTCCAAACCAACACTGAGGCAATAAGCACCGCCATCCCAAGGTGCAGCATGGTCAGAACCACTGACCGGCCCAAGCTTTGAACGCGTAGACCAGCCAGCGTGTGGCCCAGCGTCAAAAGCATAAGTGGGATCGAAAGGCCGCCCAGAATGTCAAACGATTTGGCCACGGGTGCAGGCAAGCTGTACCCAGTCGCCATCAGGCCCAGCGAAATGGCGACAGCGTAGATAATAGGCGAGGTTACCAGCTTTTTGGCCGAGAACGCTCCGGCCGGTATCCACATGCCTACGGTAAAGATACTGATCAACACGACAACCACGAACGCCATCGTGTAGGCCATCCCGGCATCGCCCAGCGCCAGCAGAGTAATCGGCAGACCGATATTCCCGACATTCCCATGCATCAACGGAGTCAGAAATGCCCGCACCGGCAACTGCATTGCCCTAAGCGCGACCAATCCCAAAATGCCGAAGCCCGCAATTGCCAGAGCCGCGGCAGTCATGACGTCGACAAATGTGCTAACGGCAATATTCGTTGTCGACAGATGCGAGATAATCAGCGTCGGATACCCGACCCGAGAAACGATCCCGCCAACAACTGTGTTGTCGAAAGGCGCCCGAGTGATGGCCAAAACGTAACCGATCCCCGCGCAAATAAGTACTGGCAGCACCACATTCAGCACATTCAGGAATATCTGTTCCATCTCAAGCCCTTCCCGCTGCTGCCTCAGACCCACAGTGAGACAAGGGTGCCAAACTGGCAAGCAGCACGTCCATTCTTGGGTCTATGAATTCGCAACAGGCTTTCAGAATGGCGTTTCGGGTTCTTCCCTTCCACGTTTCCACAACATATAGTGGTGTTCAACAACGTGTGGTCAAACACGGCGGGACTTGGGAATACAGGCATGGCACACATTATCGTAGTGGGGAACGAGAAGGGCGGCGCGGGCAAATCGACCGTCTCGATGCATGTGGCCACTGCACTAGCGCGGCTGGGTCACAAGGTCAGCACTCTGGATCTGGATTTGCGCCAACGCAGCCTTGGCCGTTACTTCGAAAACCGTGCCAATTTCCTGAAAAACTCGGACCTGTCTCTTCCCAGCCCCCGCCATCATGACCTGCCCGAGATTGACGCGACCAAGCTGAAACCGGGCGAGAACATATATGACCACCGCCTTTCAGCCGCCGTGGCAGAACTGGAAAGCGACAGTGACTTCATCCTTATCGACTGCCCAGGCTCGCACACCCGTCTCAGCCAGGTTGCACATTCGCTGGCCGATACGCTGATCACACCGCTGAACGACAGTTTCATCGACTTTGACTTGCTGGCCCGCATTGACTCTAAAGGCGAGAAAATCCTTGGTCCTTCGGTCTATTCCGAGATGGTATGGAACGCGCGCCAGTTGCGGGCACAGGCCGGATTGAAGCCCATTGACTGGGTCGTCGTAAGAAACCGTGTCGGAACCCAGCGCATGGTCAACAAGGAAAAAATGCAGCGCGCGATTGAGATGCTGTCGCAGCGCATCGGCTTCCGCGTGGCCTCGGGCTTTTCCGAGCGGGTCGTCTTTCGCGAACTTTTCCCACGCGGCCTGACTTTGCTGGACCTCAAGGATATCGGGGTCAAACAGCTCAACATCTCGAACATCGCGGCCCGTCAGGAACTGCGAGACATGATGAAAGAGCTGAACCTGCCGGGCGTCGAAATCGACTTTTAGGTACCTCTCGCAAGTCAAATTTGCGGAGTTTTCTACCGCCCAAGCCCTTGGGTCGAACTGTCACAAACTGTACTACTGGACATTCGCCCCGGCGAAGTATCCGCTTTTGAAGTCCTAACCAAACATTGAAGTCTAGTCTGTGCGCGACTTTTTGTTGATGTGTCTTCGCCGTTGCCCCATAGAGGCAGTGCGCTGGGTGTTTGTCAGGCCACGCGCCCAGAGGGCAGGCAGCGAAAGCCAGACGAAGGACCCTTGTGGCCATCCCCAGGACAGCAACACTTGCAACGGAATCCATGTCACTCCAACGTCCGGAAGAACGAGCCGCACCTGCGGCAATAGACTCAACCGGCGTGCGCATCTTCAAGCGCATGACGCTGTTCCTGCTGGGCCCGGTTTATTTCCTTTTCGTTGCGTTTGTGCCCTTACTCTGCAGTAAACGGCGGGGCTTTCGCGGCTGGTACTGGCGACTGGTCAAACGTGCTTGTTCGCGGCTTTTATGGTTGCTGAGCATCCGGACCGAGATGACACAGGCAGAAGTGGCAATGTTATCCGCTGACACCGGTAGCATCATTGTGATCAACCATCGCAGCCATCTGGATGGCTTCGCCCTGATGGATGCTCTGCCAGAGGCCAAGTGGATCACCTTTGCCGCTAAGAAAGAACTCTGCGACGCGGCCCTTTTACGCCGTGGGTTCAAGGGCGCCGGGCTTGTTGAGGTTGACCGCAAGAGCGGCAGTGTAGCGCTTGAAACACTTACCGCTGCTATCCAAGCAATGCCCGCACGCTGCTCTGTCGTGCTTTTCCCTGAGGGCACACGCACCCGGTCCGAAAGTCTTGGCACCTTCAAGGCGGGAGCTGTATTGGCCGCGCGCAATACGGGCCGGACAATCCGACCCATCGTCATCCACGATTCCGACCGCCTGTTGCCACGCGGCAAACACCTCCCAAAAAGTGGAACGATCCGGGTCGAGGTTCTGCCGCCATTCGAATGCGACCCATCCACTTCAGTAGACGAAGACGTGTCTCGATTAAGAAATTCGATGATGGCCGTTTTTAATAATCGAATACGCCGCTAATCATACAAAGGACGTTCACTGTCATGCCAGCAGATCGACTTGATCGACGCCTTCATTGACAACCTTTCTTCAGTATCAATTTTCTGATGTTAAGCGGAACCGGCTGCGGTGCGCTCGCAGCCGACGCCTAATCTCCTGGCCGGTAGACCGTAAACAGCTCTTTCGGTTCGGGCACGCCACGCAGCATGTAGCGCCCGACCGAGATCAATTCCTTGCCGCAAGGCTGAGCAGCCCGGGCCACGTCATCCGAGATCAAAATGCGCTGACCCAAAGACCGATGCATCCCGGCAATACGCGCAGTCTGGTTCACCGCCGGACCAATGACAGTGAAATCCAACCGGCTTTCCGACCCGATATTGCCATAGAGAATTTCGCCGGAATGCAGGGCCAGCGTGTAATTGGCCACCGGCAAACCATCTGCTTCGCGCGCGACATTCAACTCTTCGATCCGGGATTGCAGCAACGGCACAGCCTTTAGCGCAGCCCGCGCGTCCGCGTCAATATCGCCAACATCAAACATGGCCATCAACCCGTCGCCCATGAACTTCAGGATATTTCCGTCGTTGTCATGCACCACGCCCACCGCAACCGCCAGGTAATCATTAAGCATGTCGATGATCTCGTTTCCCGGCAGCTCTTCGGACAGGCTGGTGAACCCTTCAAGGTCGAAATTCCAAATCACTGCATCGATTTGCTGCAATGACCCGCGTCGAATCTCGCCGGACAGCACACGGCGGCCGGCATCGCGGCCCAGATACACACGCATAAGATCTTTGGAGACTCGTGCATTCGAAGCCGATTTCAGCGCCAACCCAAGATGAGGCAACGCGGTGTGGATCAGTTCCAGATCGCTGTCTCGAAACCCTTCCGGCGCGTTCGAAGTCCAGGACAAAAGCACCCCGTCCACCGTCTTTTTGGCATCGGGCGGCATGTTGTGCGTTGGCACGTCAAAAGCCACGCTGGTGGCATAGTAATCAGTTGCACCAACCTCTCGAAGCTCATTGATCAGAGGGTATTTACTGGGTTCGTTCTGATCGACAATGCGTTCATGCACATAGTCGATGTCGTCATTGAGGATCGCGAACAAAGGACTGTTCTGCCAATCCTCGCTGACATCTTCGGAATACTTGAATTTTTGATAATCTCCACCTCGTCCCTGATACCAGCTGTAGCCAGTACCGCCATAGACAGGGTGCAGGGCCGATTGGGCCGCGTGAAACCGCATCAATGGCACGCCAAGTTCGACCAGACGGGTACAATACCCATCCAGCAATTCTTCCTTGTCCGCGCCCTCAAGGCCGCGTGTCACTATCCAGTTGATCAAATCGGTTGATTTCGCCGCGTTAGGGTTCGGGGCTGTCATTTATTGTTATCCTATGTCCGCTCTGCACGTCATCTGGGGGCAATGGACGACAATTACCAGAGGTCACCCCATATCCGCCAGCTTTCTCAACATCCCGCGGAGCTGAGAGGCGTCATCCAGCCCTATCATGTTCGCCAATCTGGCGTCGTATCGCTTGGCGACCTCGCGCAGGTCCCGGTAAACCGACTGCCCCGCCGAGGTCAGCGTCAGATGCTCGACCCGGCGGTCATTCTGGCTGGGTGTACGCGTTAAGTATCGCCGTTGCTCAAGCTTGCTGACGGCGCGACTGATCTTGGTTTTGTGAATGCGAGCCCACTCACCAATTTCTTTGGCCGTCATCTCACCGTAATTACCCAAATGAAACAACACCCGCCATTCGGTGCGAAGCATCCCGTACCGTTCTTTGTAGACCCGTTGAAACTCTAACGAGCACTCTTCGGCCGCTCTGTTCAGCAGATAAGGAAGGAAATCCTGCAGATCAAAGGCATCATTTTTTGTGGGTTCAGTGTCGGTCATGCTTGTTAGTTACAAAATCAACTATTATTTCACAAGCAACAATGAGGAGGAGTACAGGATGAACCGTCCGACTGATCCACACCAGATGACCCAAGCCAGCAGCACCATTGGCACACATGCAGGCTATATGCCCGGCTTCGGGAACGACTTTGAAACCGAGGCCCTGCCCGGCGCGTTGCCACAAGGGATGAACAGCCCACAACGCTGTAACTACGGCCTTTATGGTGAACAGCTGAGCGGAACGGCCTTTACTGCAAACCCGCCCGAACGGACGTGGTGCTATCGCATCCGGCCTTCGGTCAAGCATTCACACAGGTATGAGAAGGTCGATCTGCCATTGTGGAAATCTGCCCCTTGCGTCGATCCCGATGTGATCAGCCTGGGGCAGTATCGCTGGAATGCAGTACCGCATTCCGACGAGGGCCTGACATGGCTGTCAGGTATGCGCACCATGACCACGGCGGGCGACGTAAACACGCAAGTGGGCATGGCCAGCCACATCTATCTGGTCACAGATTCCATGGTGGACGAGTATTTCTTCTCAGCCGATTCCGAGCTGCTGGTGGTGCCACAGGAAGGCCGCCTGCGTTTCGCAACTGAGCTGGGGATCATTGATTTGGAACCCAAAGAGATCGCGATTCTACCGCGCGGACTTGTGTATCGCGTAGAAGTTCTGGACGGTCCTGCGCGCGGCTTTGTATGCGAAAACTACGGGCAGAAATTCGAACTGCCGGGACGTGGCCCGATCGGCGCCAACTGCATGGCCAACCCGCGTGACTTCAAGGCCCCGGTCGCGGCGTTTGAAGACCGAGAAGTGCCCTCGACCGTCACCGTCAAATGGTGCGGGCAGTTCCATAAAACGCAAATCGACCAAAGCCCGTTGGACGTGGTCGCATGGCATGGCAATTACGCGCCTTACAAATACGACCTGCGCACCTATTGCCCGGTCGGCGCGATCCTGTTTGATCACCCCGACCCGTCGATCTTTACCGTGCTGACGGCCCCATCAGGTCAGCCGGGGACGGCCAATATCGACTTTGTCCTGTTCCGCGAACGCTGGATGGTGGCCGAAGACACCTTCCGCCCGCCCTGGTATCACAAGAACATCATGTCCGAGCTAATGGGCAATATCTACGGCCAATATGACGCCAAACCTCAGGGCTTTGTTCCCGGCGGGATGAGCCTGCACAACATGATGCTGCCACACGGGCCGGACCGCGAAGCCTTTGACAAAGCGTCGAATGCAAACCTCGGGCCGGACAAGTTGGACAATACCATGTCCTTCATGTTCGAAACCCGCTTTCCGCAGCACCTGACCCCGTTTGCCGCAAACGAAGCGCCCCTGCAGGACGACTACATTGACTGTTGGACCTCTCTTGAGAAAACGTTCGACGGAACGGCAGGGAAAAAGTGATGGATGCTGGTTACATAGTAATTGCTGTTTTCCTGAGCTTTGCATGCTTGTTTCTTTGGAGTCGACGTGCGCGCTGGAACGGCAAGCGGGACCACTACAACCACAATCCAATGCCCGGCCACCGGCAGGACGGCTCATCCGGCGGAACCGACTTGAGCGACTGATCAACAGAAACAGGCACAAACGGCGCGCCCCTTAACGAGTCGCGCCGATAAAGACGACAAGGAACGCCAATGACCCTTTTGAAATCCTGGATCGCCTCGGCCAATAACGCGACCCATCCCTTTCCGCTGAACAATTTACCGTATGGTGTTTTCGCGACAGAAGGTGCCGAGCCGCGCTGTGGCGTTGCAATCGGGGACATGATTTTCGACATCACCGGCGCCGAGACCGAAGGTCTGGTTAACCTGATTGACGAACCCCTGTTCGACCTGCCCTTCTGGAACCCATTGATGGAGCAAGGACCCGCCGTCTGGGCTGCCCTTCGCGCGCGCCTGACCAGCCTTTTGGCCGAGGGATCAGAAGAGCAAGACAGGGTTGAGCCTCTGCTTGTCGCGCAGAGCGACGCCGTATTGCATATGCCCTTCGCGGTCAGTGAGTACACAGACTTTTATGCAGGTCGTCACCACGCGCAAAATGTCGGCACCATGTTCCGCGGATCAGAGAATGCCCTGCCCCCCAATTGGCTGCACATTCCGATCGGCTATAATGGCCGCGCCTCTTCTGTCGTTGTGTCGGGCACAGATGTTCGCCGTCCTTGGGGCCAGCTGAAATCGCCCGATCATGACCGTCCCGCCTTTCTGCCCAGCCGCCGCTTTGACATTGAGCTTGAGATGGGCGCCATCGTTGGAACACCATCGGACGGTCCGATCTTGGTCCAAGAGGCGGACGACAACATCTTTGGTTATGTTCTGCTAAACGATTGGTCCGCGCGCGATATCCAGGCGTGGGAATACCAGCCGCTCGGACCGTTTCAGGCCAAAGCTACAGCCACGTCAATCAGCCCGTGGATCGTGACCAAGGCAGCGCTTGAGCCCTTCCGCTGTGACACACCCGCGCGCGAGCATGAGCTGTTGGATCACCTCATGGATTGCGGCCCAATGTTGTACGACATCGACCTTTCCATCACGATGGCTCCGTCCGGAAAACCAGCAAGCACCATCGCCCGCACCAATTACCGTGAGATGTATTACTCTGCCGCGCAGCAACTGGCGCATCACACGACGTCGGGCTGCCCAATGAATACTGGTGATTTGCTGGGCTCAGGCACCATCTCGGGGCCAACAAAACCTGAACGCGGCTCGCTATTGGAACTCAGCTGGGGCGGGAAGGAACCGCTTACACTGGACACGGGCGAGACCCGCCGCTTTATCGAAGACGGCGACACCATGACCCTGACCGGCGCGGCAAAAGGCGACGGTTATTCGATCGGCTTTGGCGATTGCGTGGGAACAGTATTGCCCGCACTAGAAAACCCATTCGCACGATAAGGAACCCAACATGGCCAAAGCATTCGCGTCCCAGGGGGACATGTCCGAGAAGAAGACCTCATTTACCGAAATCGGTGACGGGCTCTATGCGTTCACCGCCGAGGGCGACCCGAATTCTGGCGTGATTATCGGCGATGACAGCGTCATGATTGTCGAGGCCCAAGCGACACCGCGTTTGGCACAAAAAGTCATCGACTGCGTCCGCTCGGTTACTGACAAGCCAATCACCCACGTTGCGCTAACCCACTATCACGCCGTGCGTGTACTGGGCGCCAGCGCGTATGGAGCACAGCAGATCCTGATGTCTGACATGGCCCGTGCGATGGTCGTGGAACGCGGGCAGGAGGATTGGGATAGCGAATTCCAACGCTTCCCTCGCCTGTTTGAAGGGCACGAGAGCATTCCCGGCCTCACATGGCCCACCACCACCTTCAGCGACACAATGACGGTCTATCTGGGCAATCGCCGGGTTGACCTGATGCATCTGGGCCGCGCCCATACGGCGGGTGATATCGTCATTCATGTACCCGATCAGAACGTCATGTTCACCGGCGACATCGTCGAATACCACTCGGCTTGCTATTGCGGCGATGGGCATTTCGGCGACTGGGGTGATACCTTGGATGCAATCAGCCTGTTCGACGTCGACGCCATCGCTCCGGGACGCGGAGACGCCCTGATCGGGAAAGAGATGGTGAATGCGGCTATTGAAAGCACCCGTGATTTCGTCGACAGCACATATCGCCCTGCAGCAAAGATCGCGGCACGTGGTGGTTCTTTGAAAGAAGCATGGGACGCCGTGCGCGCTGAATGTGACCCGAAATTCGCGGATTACGCGATCTATGAACACTGCCTGCCTTTCAACGTAGCCCGCGCCTATGACGAGGCGCGCGGTATTGACACGCCACGCATCTGGACCGCCCAACGCGATCTGGACATGTGGGAGGCCCTGCAAGGTTAAGGACAAACCGTCGCATTTGATCCAGATCGTTTTTCGTCGGCGTATTCGATGGAACCATTCCCATAGGGCTCTGGCTTGGCCTCGTCAGAGGCAAGCAGTTGCGTCAACGCATCGGGGAGAGAAACCATGAACAAGATCTTCGAAACACCGCTCTACGCTTATGAGCGCGGCCCGGATCAGGACACTGCGACACCTGTACGCCACAGGGTCATCGTTGTTGGTGCCGGTCCGGTCGGCCTGACCGCAGCCATCGACCTGGCCCAGCAAGGTGTTGGGGTCGTTGTTCTGGACGACAACGACAAGGTCAGCTTTGGCAGCCGCGCGATCTGTTTTTCGCAACGCACGTTGGATATCGCCGACCGGTTGGGGTGCGGCAATCCGATGGCCGAAACCGGGGTGCAATGGGAGGCGGGCAAGGTCTTTTTCGACAACCGCAAAGTCTATGAGTTCGACTTGCTGCCCGAAAAAGGCTTTGCCAACCCCGCCTTCGTGAACCTGCAACAATATCATCTTGAGAAAATTCTGGTCGACCGTGTCCGCGCTTTGCAGGCCGAAGGTGCACCGATCGAAATTCGCGGCCGCAACAAGGTCGAGGCGATCGGCACCCATGACGACCACGTCAAGCTTGAAGTCGAAACGCCAGAAGGCCCCTATAACGTCGAAGCCGACTGGCTGATTGCGTGCGATGGCGCGCATTCTCCGACCCGACGGATGCTGGGGCTGGATTTCGACGGGCGGATATTCGAAGACAACTTCCTGATCGCCGATGTGGTGATGGAGGCCGATTTCCCGTCCGAGCGCTGGTTCTGGTTCGACCCACCCTTCAACAGGGGCCAGTCCGCCCTATTGCACAAACAGCCTAACAGTGTCTGGCGCATTGACCTGCAACTGGGATGGGACATCGACAAAGAGCGCGAGAAACGCCCCGAAAACGTCATCCCTCGCCTTAAGGCGATGCTGGGCGAGGATGTGGAGTTCGAACTCGAATGGGTCTCGATCTACACATTCCAGTGCCGCCGGATGGAGAAGTTCCGCCATGGACGTGTCCTCTTTGCCGGAGACAGCGCCCATCAGGTCAGCCCGTTCGGCGCGCGCGGGGCAAATTCGGGCATTCAGGACACCGACAACCTGTGCTGGAAGCTGAAACTGGTGATCGACGGGAAAGCACCTGAACTGCTGCTTGATAGTTATAGCCGCGAGCGCGTTCAGGCAGCAGATGAGAACATCACCATGTCGACCCGCTCGACCGATTTTATCACGCCCAAATCCGAAATGTCCCGTTTGCTGCGCGACGCGGTACTGGACCTGAGCGAGCAATACGAATTCGCACGCCCTCTGGTAAATTCCGGACGTCTTAGCGCGCCGTGCACGTACAAGGGATCATCGCTCAGTTCGGCGGACGCATTGAATGGCCCAGATATCACATGCCCGGGTTCGGCCTGTCCGGACGCGCCTTTGGGCGACGAATTCCTGCTGCCGAAACTGGCCGGAAAATTTACGCTGCTGACGATAGACGCCGAAGCGCCTGAGCTCCTTGAAGAAGGCGGCATCCAAGCCACGCGCTTGGCATTGTCCGTGAAGGATGACCTGACGCTGGAGTTAAAGCGTCGCTATCTGGAGGATGCGGACAGCGCCATCTATTTGATCCGCCCCGACCAGCATGTGGCCGCCCGGCGGGACACTTTCGAAGAAAACGCGTTTCGGCAGGCGATGCGCCGTGCAACCGGAAAGGAGTAAGTGGGATGGCTGACTTGATCCTCACACCGAATTTCGACAATGCGGACGACTTTTATGCCAACCTGCTGGCCCTGCATGACGGGCTGGACAAGACAGACAGCGACGCGCTCAACGCACGGCTGGTCCTGGTGTTGGCCAACCATATCGGTGACGCCGGCGTCTTGTCTCAGGCTTTGAAAACGGCAGAATTGCATGACAACCAAGACTGACAGGAGGTAAGGATGAGCGTCATACTGTATGATTTCTGGCGCTCTTCAGCCAGTTACCGCGTGCGCATCGCGCTGAATTTGGCTGGGGTCGCGTATCGCGCGGTTTCTGTCGATCTGGCCAGTGGTGACCAAAAGTCTGACACGCATCTGGCACGTAATCCGCAGGGGTTGGTTCCCGTGCTTGAGATTGACGGCCTGCGGCTGACTCAATCGCTGGCGATCATAGATTATCTGGACAACACGCGGGGGCTGGGTCTGTTGCCCGCTGAACCCGCAGCCCGCGCACAGTCATTGGCCCTGGCACAATCCATCGCGGTGGATCTGCACCCGGTCTGCAACCTTTCGGTTGCGCGCCACGCTACTTCGCTGAGCCACGATGCCGACAATATGCCCGGCGACTGGATGCGCCATTTCATCCGCCCCGGCCTTTTGGCGTTCGAAACCCTTTTGGGCGATTTTGAACAATCCCCCTACTGCACAGGCGCACAGCCCGGTTTGGCCGATCTGTGTCTGATCCCTCAGCTATACAACGCACGTCGCTGGCAGGTCGATCTGACCGGGCTACCCCGTATCCTGAGTGTCGACGCTGCCTGCGCAGACCTGCCCGCTTTTGCACAGGCGCACCCGGACCGGCACGCGCCTGACTGACCGCACAGGGTCTGTGTGCGCACGTTAGTAGGAAATAGAACCGCGGTGGCATAAAGTCTTCTCAGCAAGAATGGAGGCCCCTATGCCCGAGATCACCGGCTATCACGCCCATGTCTATTTCGATGCTGATACTCAAACAATCGCGCAACAGCTTTGCCAAGAAGCAGGTCGCCTGTTCCCTGTTGAGATAGGCCGGATGCACGCCAAAATTGTCGGCCCGCATCCGCGTTGGAGTTGCCAATTGGCATTTGCCCCGGACGCCTTCGATCAGGTCATTCCGTGGCTGATGCTGAACCGGCAAGGATTGACCATCTTTACGCATCCCGAAACCGGTCAGCATCTTGAGGACCATCGGGATCGCGCCATCTGGATGGGCGAGACGCTGAAGCTGGACCTGTCGATCTTTGACCGAATGGGTGCTTAGCCCAGCGCTTTAGCCTGATCCCGCAGCTTGAACTTTTGGACCTTGCCGGTCGACGTCTTGGGCAGCGGCCCGAACACCACCGTCTTGGGCGCTTTGAAATGGGCCATGTGATCGCGACAGAATGCAATGATGTCTGCGTCACTCGTCTGCGCGCCGGGCTTGAGTTCGACAAATGCACAGGGCGTCTCGCCCCATTTATCATCGGGCCGGGCGACCACGGCAGCCTCCATCACGGCGGGGTGTTTATACAGGATATCTTCCACTTCGACCGATGAAATGTTCTCGCCCCCCGAGATGATGATGTCTTTGGACCGGTCTTTGAGCGCAATGTAGCCATCGGGGTGCATCACCCCCAGATCGCCCGAGGCGAACCATCCGCCGTTGAACGCCTTGTCGGTCGCATCTGGGTTCTTGAGGTACCCCTTCATCACGACATTGCCCTGCATGAATATCTCGCCCATGGTCTCGCCATCGGCGGGCACAGGGGCCAGCGTTTCAGGGTCGGCTACCATCAGCCCGGACAAAGCCGTGTACCGCACACCCTGCCGTACCTTCAACGCAGCGCGTTCGTCTGCATCTCTAGTGTTCCACTCGTCTTTCCAAGCGCAGACAACCGAAGGGCCGTATGTCTCGGTCAGCCCATAGACATGGGTGACCTCGATCCCCATCCCTTCCATATTCGCGATAACTGCCGCAGGTGGCGGAGCACCAGCGGTCATCACTTTGATCTGGTGGTCGAAATCCTTGAGGTGATCCGGCGCGTTCGCCAGCATGTTCAGAACGATCGGCGCGCCGCAGAAATGCGTGACCTTTTCATCGCGGAAAGCAGCATAGATCGGCTCGTCCCGCACAGCGCGCAAGCAAACCGAAACCCCCGCATTCGCCGCCATCGCCCACGGAAAACACCAACCGTTGCAGTGAAACATTGGCAAGGTCCACAGATAGACCGAGTGTTTGGGCATATCCCAATCCAACAGATCAGACTGCGCGTTCAGCATCGCACCCCTGTGATGGTACACAACACCCTTGGGATTGCCCGTTGTACCCGACGTATAGTTCAGGGTGATTGCGTTCCATTCGTCATCTGGCAAAGACCACGCGAACTCTGGGTCGCCTTCAGCAAGCAGCGCGTCATAGGTCAGCGCCCCAAGCTTTTCACCGCCCTCAAAGCTGTCATCTTCTATGTCGATCAGCAGTACGTCGTGATCGACCTGTTTCAACGCCTCTTTGACGACGCCCGAGAATTCTGGGTCAACCAGCAGGGCCTTGGACTCTGCGTGATTCAAGATAAACGCGATGATCGGTGCATCCAGTCGCGTGTTGATGGCGTTCAGCACCGCCCCGGACATTGGGACACCGAAATGCGCCTCGTACATTTCGGGGATGTTGGCGGCGATGATCGAGACGGTGTCGCCCTTGCCGATCCCGCGCGCGGCTAAAGCGCCAGCCATTTGGCGGGACCGGGTATATGTCTCGGCCCATGTGTACCGGCGCGCGCCGTAAACAACGGACGGATAGTCGGGATAAATCTGCGCGGTCCGCTCTATGAAACTTAGCGGCGACAAGGGCGTATAATTTGCCCGGTTCCTATCCAGGTGACGCTCATAGATATTGGCTTCGGTCATCGTTTGCCCCTCCCTTATTGCACGGGACTTGATCACAATCCCGCAGGCAAGACAAATTCGTAGAAATACGCGCACAGTCATGGACTGGCGATACGCGATGATGCAATCTGGCCCTATCTACGGATGGCCATTCGCGGTGATCTGAGCCATCAAGAACACACAGGCCGGGACCCAGTTCCCGCACCTTGCGCACCCATACTTTGTGAAAGGACATGTCATGGACGGCACGTTCAACGAAAACGATCTTTCCCGCGTGGTCGAAGCCGACCGCGCCCATATCTGGCACCACCTGATCCAGCACAAACCCTTTGAAACCAATGATCCGCGCATCATTGTCGAAGGCAAAGGCATGCGCGTTTGGGACCAGAACGGCAAGGAACATCTGGATGCCGTATCCGGCGGGGTCTGGACGGTCAACGTGGGCTATGGCCGCGAATCGATCTGCAAGGCGGTCTACGACCAGCTGATGAAGCTGTGTTACTTCGCCAACTCGGCCGGGTCGATTCCGGGCTCGATCTTTGCGGAAAAGCTGATCAGCAAGATGCCGGGGATGAGCCGCGTTTACTACATGAACTCAGGCTCTGAGGCGAATGAGAAAGCCTTTAAGATGGTCCGCCAGATCGCCCACAAGAAATACGGCGGCAAGAAGACCAAGATTCTTTACCGCGATCGCGACTACCACGGCTCGACCCTCGCGGCGATGTCGGCGGGTGGTCAGGATGAGCGTAACGCGCAATACGGCCCCTTCGCGCCGGATTTTGTGCGCGTGCCGCACTGCATGGAATACCGCAAGCACGAGCTGGACGGCGCCCCCGAAGAGAATTTCGGCGAATGGGCTGCTGATCAGATCGAAGAGGTCATCGTCCGCGAAGGCCCCGATACTGTCGGTGCACTGTGCCTCGAACCCGTGACCGCTGGCGGTGGTGTGATTGAGGCCCCCGAAGGCTATTGGCAGCGCGTGCAGGAGATTTGCGACAAGTACGACATCCTGCTGCATATCGACGAAGTTGTCTGCGGTGTTGGCCGCACCGGCACATGGTTTGGTTATCAGCAATATGGTGTGAAGCCCGACTTTGTGACCATGGCCAAGGGCGTCGCCTCGGGTTACGCCGCCATCGCTTGCATGGTCACCACCGAGGAAATCTTTGACATGTTCAAAGACAATGCAGACGACCCGATGAACTATTTCCGCGACATCTCTACCTTCGGCGGCTGCACTGCAGGCCCGGCGGCGGCGATCGAGAACATGCGGATCATCGAAGATGAAAACCTGCTGCAAAACTGCACCGACATGGGCGCGCGCATGATGGGTAACCTGCAAGAGCTGATGGAAAAGCACAAAGTCATCGGCGACGTGCGCGGCAAGGGCCTGTTCCTTGGTGCTGAGCTGGTCTCGGACCGCGCAAGCCGCGAGCCGGTCAACGAAAAGATGGCACAAGCGGTTGTGGCCGACTGCATGGCGCAGGGCGTAATCATCGGTGTGACCAATCGCTCGGTCCCGGGCAAGAACAACACGCTGTGCTTCTCACCCGCGCTGATTGCCACTCCGGACGATATTGACCAAATCACCGACGCGGTGGACGGCGCGCTGGGGCGGGTGTTCGGGTAAGTCACCTCAATGAACCTATTAAAACCGGCGCGGAACGCGTCGGTTTTTTCTATTGAATAGCAGTTAAATAGATAAAGCTGCGATTGGAGTTCAGGAAGCGGACAACTACCTCCTGAATGTAGCGATTGTTTCTTGTCACGTATATGCTAACACTTCAGGGACCAACGGTTTGAAAATCAAGTACGATGATCTCTACCACCTCTATTTCGCTTTTTAGATATGTTCCCGACCGATATGCCAGTGCTTTCTTAGATGGACAACTTAGATTTGGAAGTTTGTCCTACTATCAAAACATTGAGGATAGATCCCGTCGAGATGTTAATGAGGGGCGCCATGTCGATCGCCCAGGCGGCGGTGTGAAGATAAAGAATCTTTCAACGGGATTTGAAGTGACTGGTGATTTTTCTTTCCACAACAGAGTTAAGCACCCTGATCGTATTTTCTGTCTGTGCTTTTCGAAGTCCATCAGTAAAGATCATCTGGTCCATTTTGAAGGAGCGCAACAATGCATCAAAATTGATCACCCGAATGAGTTTTTGCGAAGAATGCGAAAGGCTTTGCCCAAATACGGTAGTACAAAACCCATTGATAGCCGTGGGATTATCGCCAATGACGTTCACTACTACAGCGAAAGAGAACCCGCACCGCTCGATATCAAAGATCCTTATAGTCTTCCATTTATGAAGGAGAGCAAGTTCGCAATTGAGAATGAATACCGATTTGTATTTGGTCGCAAGGGCGCCTTTGAATTGGTACAGCAAATCACCACGCCCCAATTTGACATTGAAGCCGAAGTGGCTGAATTATCAGGTGAATTTTCTCAACTCCAGATTGGCGATATCCGCGACATAGCTAGAGTTATCGCATTAGAATAGATGAACTGGGCTGGGCCAAATAGCACTCGCCGTTTACGGTGATGTAGGGCAATGTGAACTTTCAGAGTTTGACATCACAAATGCTATTATTGCAGCCCTCGTCAATTTGAGTTCCAATTCCACAACTTGAAATCATAAAACAAAAAAAGCCGCCCCAAGCGGGACGGCCTTTCATTCACTGTCTCTGTATCAGAGGATCAGGCAGCCAGAGCGGCCTGAGCTTTGGCGACGATCGCGCCGAACGCTTCCGGTTCGTGCACGGCCAGGTCGGCCAGAACTTTGCGGTCCACTTCGATACCGGCCAGGTTCAGGCCGTTGATGAAGCGGGAATAGGTCAGAGCCTCGTCATGCGAACGGACAGCAGCGTTGATACGCTGGATCCACAGCGCGCGGAAGTTGCGCTTGCGGTTCTTGCGGTCGCGGGTTGCATACTGGTTGGCCTTGTCGACGGCCTGACGGGCAACCTTGAAGGTGCTCTTGCGGCGGCCATAGTAACCTTTGGCGGCCTTGATAACCTTCTTGTGACGGGCGTGAGTTACGGTTCCACCTTTAACGCGGGACATGTTGGTATCTCCTCTTAGCGGTCGTAGGGCATGTAGCCCTTGACGATCTTGGCGTCGGGGGCGGACAGGGTGGTGTTGCCACGGGCGTCGCGGATGAACTTTTTGGTCCGCTTGATCATGCCGTGCCGTTTGCCGGCCTGGCCAGCAAGGACCTTACCGGTCGCAGTCACCTTAAAGCGCTTCTTGGCGCTCGACTTGGTCTTCATCTTAGGCATTTCCGTCTCCTTCCAGGGTTCGGTTTCAGACGCGACTCGGCATGCCATCTCGGCCGGTCACGCAACAGATGCGCCGTTTACGCAAGTTCGATCATACTGGCAAGGGGGTTTGGACCAGAATCTGCGGATTCTGCAACTGGTCAGGAACCGGGGCGACGCAGACCGCCCCGGTGAAATGATTTAGTGGCCAAATTTGCGGATTTCGCCGCTTTTCAGCCGGGCCGCATAGCTCGCCAGCTCTTCGCGCACGACCTTCATCAGGAAATACAGCGCAAAGACGTTCACAACCGCCATGGCAAAGATCGCCGCGTCCGAGAAATCGATGACCGGACCAAGGTTGGCCGCCGCACCGATCACCACGAACACACAGAAGATGATCTTGAAGATCAGCTCTTTGGTATGACCCTCGCCAAACAGATAGGTCCAGGCCTTAAGGCCGTAATAGGACCAGCTGATCATGGTCGAGAAGGCGAACAGAACCACCGCGATGGCCAACACGAACGGGAACCAGCCAAAGGCGCTGCCAAAGGCCGCCGAGGTCAGGCTGACGCCCGAATTGCCGTCAACGGTTGCGATACCGTTGCCCGCTTCGTTCAGCACGTACAGGCCAGTTGCCGGATCAACGATCAGCTGTTGGGTGATGATGATTACCAGCGCTGTCATGGTACAGATCACAACCGTGTCGATGAACGGCTCCAGCAGGGACACGAACCCTTCGGTGATCGGCTCGCTGGTTTTCACCGCCGAGTGCGCGATCGCAGCCGAGCCCACGCCCGCTTCGTTCGAGAATGCCGCACGACGGAAGCCTTGAATCAGCGCACCGACCATACCGCCAGCAACGCCGAGGCCGGTGAAGGCGCCTGCGAAAATCTGACCAAAGGCCCACCCGATCTGATCCGCATGCATGATGATAATGACCAGAGCGGCCAGAACATACATGACACCCATAAACGGCACGACTTTTTCGGTCACACGCGCAATGGACTTCAGGCCACCCACGATCACAGCGAATACGATACCCGCAAAGACCAAACCGGTGATCCAGCCGGGATAATCTCCGACGATGCCCGCAATCTGCTGGTGCGCCTGGTTGGCCTGGAACATGTTGCCCCCGCCCAGCGCGCCAAGGATACAGAAGATCGAAAACAGAACCGCCAGAATCTTGCCACCTGGCAGGCCCAGTTCAGCAAAGCCCTTGGACATGTAATACATCGGGCCACCCGACACGGTGCCGTCGTCGTATTCATTTCGGTATTTCACGCCCAGCGTACATTCTGTGAATTTCGAGGCCATGCCCAGAAGGCCCGCCATGATCATCCAGAAAGTCGCGCCCGGCCCGCCGATCCCGATGGCCACGGCCACACCGGCAATGTTGCCCAGACCGACCGTACCCGAAAGCGCAGTCGCCAGAGCCTGAAAGTGGCTGACTTCGCCGGCGTCATTCGGGTCGGAATAATCGCCTTTGACTAGGCTGATCGCGTGCCCGAAGAAACGGAACTGCACAAAGGCGAAATACACTGAAAAGACCGTCGCGGCGACAACCAGCCACCCCACGATCCATGGGAAACCAGTGCCGGGAAACGGCGCGAAGATAAAGCTGACGAACGGGCCGGTAAAATCGGCAAAAGCCTGATTGATCTTGTCGTCCAGACCGGCTGCCTCTTGCGCCATCGCAGGGCTGGCACCCAGCATCGCGGCGGCGGCCAGCGCCGTTTTCTGATAAATATTCATTTTCATCGCTCCCCTCAGTTCACGACCGTGACCGGCACATCGGCATGCATGACCAGATTCTGGGTCGAACTGCCGAACAGCCGTTTCTTGAACCCATCCGCCGAGGCGCGCCCGACGATGATCTGGGTGCCACCGTTTTCCACCGTGATAGCGTTCAGCGTTTCGGCCACGTCGCCGTGGCGCACGATGCCCTGGGCCGTGAACCCGCCCGAGGTCAAAGCATCAACCGCAGGCGTAACGATGCGCGAAGTCGCCAATGCAACTTCTTCTTCGCGCCGCTTGTGTCGCTGGGCGTTTTCTTCCGGTGTCTGAAAGGTAAAAGGGGACCATTCGATGACGTAAACCACAAGTAATTCACACGTTCCGATCCGCTCAGCCAGGTCTTTGGCAAAGGCAATCGCGCGCTCTCCGGTTTCTGTCCCGTCCAGTCCGATGACAATCTTGGTTGTCATGACGTTTCTCCAATATTGTTGATTATACCGGGGCCCGTGCCCCCGGGCGGGCAGCCGGAGTCTGGAACGAATTCAATAGACTACCCGTGAAAATCAGTATCCGAGAAAAACAGCGAAAAACAGAGGGGAAACTGCAGATTGCCCTCAAATTTCACCTATATATATGTTTTTAAAGTGTATATTTTGCCTATTTATTGAGCAATGCAGGTCCTCAACCCGGATCTGTGTTGTAAATCAAACGCTCATCACAGGGCGCGATACGTAGGATATTGGTGGTGCCCGGCACATTAAACGGCACACCAGCAGTCACCACGATCTGATCAGTTTCAGCGGCAAAGCCCCCAGCACGAGCTGCACGGGCTGCATTCACAACCGCGCCCTTGAAACGCTCCAGCTCGGGCGTCATCACACAATGGCACCCCCAGCTCAGGCATAGTCGCCGCGCAGTGCCGGTGGCCGGGGTCATGGCGATAATCGGCACTTCGGGCCTTTCTCGGGCAGTCAGCAAAGCAGTAGTCCCGCTTTGGGTGAAGCAGCAGATCGCCTTGATATCAGTCTTTTCTGCAATCTCGCGCGCAGCGGCAACGATCCCATCGGCGATCGTTGTCCCCTTGGCCGTACGAGACGAGGCAATAATCTGGCCATATGTCGGGTCCGCCTCGACCTCGATGGCGACCTTGTTCATTGTCTGCACGGCTTCGACCGGGTAGGAACCCGCAGCCGACTCGGCACTGAGCATGATAGCATCGGTGCCCTCATAGATCGCGGTTGCCACGTCCGAAACCTCGGCCCGCGTGGGCATTGGACTTTCAATCATGCTTTCCAGCATCTGCGTCGCGACAATCACCGGTTTGGCCGCGCCCCGGCACTTGCGCACCAGACGTTTCTGGATCGGCGGCACGGCCGAAACCGGCAGTTCAACCCCCAGATCGCCACGCGCCACCATGATCCCGTCAGACGCATCCAGAATGTCGTCAAATGCCTCGACCGCAGCGGGCTTTTCGATCTTGGACAGGATCGCCGCCCGACCATCGGCCAGCGCGCGCGCCTCAAAAACGTCCTTGGCGCGCTGCACGAAGCTCAGCGCCAGCCAGTCGACACCCAATTGGCAAACAAATTCCAGATCGTCGCGGTCCTTGGCCGATAGGGCCGCCAACGGCAGCACCACATCAGGCACATTTACGCCTTTGCGGTTAGAGATCGTGCCACCCACCTCAACGGTACAATTGGCGAAATCCTGACCGCACTCCTGCACGATCAGGCGGATTTTACCGTCATTGACAAGCAGGCGTGCGCCGGGTTCCAACGCGGCGAAAATCTCGGGATGCGGCAGGCAAACGCGATTGATGTCCCCGGCCTCTGGGTCAAGGTCCAGCCGGAACGCCGCCCCCTCTTCCAATTCCTCAGAGTCGTTGGCAAAGACGCCGACACGCAGTTTCGGTCCCTGCAAATCGGCCAGAATGGCAATCGGGCTGTCCAGATCCTTTTCAACCTGACGGATAATCCGGTGCCGCTCGCGGATTTCATCATGACTACCGTGGCTCATGTTCAAGCGGAACACATCGGCCCCAGCCTCGTGCAGGGCTCGGATCATGTCATAGTCATTCGACGCCGGACCCAGCGTCGCCACGATTTTCACATTTCTCAGGCGTCGCATTGTTGGTGCTCTCCTCACGTATTCCCTGGGCGTCGCGCAAATGTTACCGCAAACATTGCTTCAAGCTGCTTATTGCGCAATTCCCTTTTATTAGCAACTGCCCTACACCTGCGACGAACCAGATGACAGGCTTATGACGTATTCTCCGTTTTTTATCCACGGCGCAGATCGCCCTTCGCGTTGGCTGATCACATGTGACCACGCTACCAACACCGTCCCACACGACATCAACGGCGGAGACCTCGGCCTGCCGCGCGAGGATATGGAGCGTCACATCGCCTATGACGTGGGGGCGTACGAGGTCTCGAAACATCTTGGGGAAATCCTGAACGCGCCTGTAGTGGCGGCCAATTTCTCGCGTCTGGTGATCGACCCGAACCGGGGCGAGGATGACCCGACCCTACTGATGAAGCTGTATGATGGGTCGATCATCCCCGGCAATCGTCACGCCGACGCGGCCGAGCGGGAACGGCGGCTGAACATGTGTTATCGCCCCTATCACAATGCTTTGGCCGAGCTGGCGGCCTTACCCCATGCGGTGATTGTGTCCATGCACTCCTTTACCCGACAGCTGCGGGGGCGCGACCCCCGCCCGTGGCATGTGGGCGTGCTGCACACCCCGGACGAGCGTTTTGCGCGCCCGCTGATCACCCGGTTGCAGGCAGAGGACGACCTGTGCGTCGGCGTAAACGAACCTTATACCGGTGTCCTGCCCGGAGATGCCATCGACAAGCACTGCACCGCCTTTGGTCGCCCCAATGCCCTGATCGAGCTGCGCAATGATCTGATCGCCGATCACGCTGGACAACGGGCTTGGGCGGAACGTTTGGCGGTGGTTCTACAGGACGCGCTGGATACCAGCGACCTTTGACCACACCTCATTGTGAGGATACCACCTGATCCCCATATATTCGTCGAAAGGGGATCGCCATGACCCAGGAATTCGCAACCTCTGTGTTTGGCTGGATGGCCGCGCTGAACATCGCAGTGCTGTTGTTCACAACATTAATGGTCCTACTGCTGCAGGAGCAGATTGCCGGCATTCACAGCAAGTTATTCCAGATGGAGCGGTCGGAAGTGAAACGAGCGTATTTCCGGTATCTGGCCAACTACAAGATCCTTACATTGATTTTTTGTATCGTACCTTGGCTGGCCATGAAACTGGCCTGACATCCTGTTTGTTGAAACATCGCCTCCTGGCCGCTAGGTCAAGGACAACGATACTGTCATCCGGAGTCAGCACATGGACAAGCAAACCGAAATCGAACTTCAGGCCGCAGCCTTCCGCCGGTTGCAAAAGCACCTGATGGAAGACCGCACCGACGTGCAGAACATCGACATGATGAATCTGGCCGGGTTCTGCCGCAACTGCCTGTCGCGCTGGTATCAGGAAGCGGCTAATGAAAAGGGCATCGAGATGGGCAAGGACGAAGCCCGTCAAATTTTCTACGGCATGACCATGGATGAGTGGAAAGCCAATTATCAGACCGAAGCCAGCCCCGAAAAACAGGCCGCCTTCGAGGTCGCCTTTAACGAAAACGTCACCAAAAAAGGTTGAACGCTGAAATCAAAAAGGCCCGCCGGTTTGGCGAGCCTTTTGCTTAGATCGCCGCCTTGCGGCTTTCATCCAGATAAATCTCACGCAGACGCTTGGCAATCGGCCCTGGCGTGGCATCGCCTAGTGCGACGCCGTCAATCTCGACTACCGGCATGACAAAGGCGCTGGCCGAGGTGGTGAACGCTTCATCCGCCTCTTTCGCCTCATCGATCGTAAACAGGCGTTCTTCGACTTCCATCTGCGCCTCGGCAGCCATACGCAACACGGCCTTGCGGGTGATCCCATGCAAGATGTCGTTGGACAGCGGGCGGGTCACGATCTTGCCGTCCTTTACGAAATAGGCGTTGTTACTGGTGCCTTCGGTGACATAGCCATCCTCAATCATCCACGCATCATCGCATCCGGCGGCCTTGGCCATCATCTTGCCCATCGACGGGTACAGCAACTGCACTGTCTTGATATCACGGCGGCCCCAGCGAATGTCATCAATCGAGATGATCTTGGCGCCCTTCTGCGCCGCCGGGCTGTCGGCCAATCCTGGCTTGTTCTGGGTGAACAGAACCAGCGTCGGCTTGGTATCGGCCGCAGGGAACACGAAATCCCGGTCCCCGTCGCTGCCACGCGAGACCTGCAGGTAGATCAGACCTTCTTCGATCCCGTTCAGCTCGACCAGTTTGCGGTGAATCTCCAGCAGGTCTTCCTTGCTGCAAGGTTCGGCCATCTGCAGCTCGTCCAGCGAGCGTTTCAGACGCACAGCGTGGCCGTCAAAGTCGATCAGCTTGCCGTCCAGCACGCTGGTCACCTCATAAACGGCATCGGCCATCAGGAAACCACGGTCAAAGATCGAGACCTTGGCCTCGGTCTCGGGCAGATACTCTCCGTTCACGTAAACGGTGCGGGTCATGTCACTCTCCTCAGCCCCAGAGCGCCGCTTTTGGCGGATGCACTCCGGCGTCATCAAAAATCAGCGGGTTGGTGCGGTCTTCGGCCAGAAGAAGCGGGCCGTCAAGGTCCGTTACCATCGCACCCTGCGCCAACAAGGTCGCAGGGGCCATTGCAAGCGAGCTCCCGACCATGCAACCGACCATGACCTTGTAGCCCTCGGCCAGCGCCTGTTCGCGCAATGCCAAAGCCTCGGTCAGGCCTCCGGTTTTGTCGAGCTTGATGTTGACAACGTCGTATTTGCACTTGAGGCCGGGCAAGCTGGAGCGATCATGACAGGACTCGTCGGCACAAACGGGCACCGGGCGCTCCATCCCGATCAGCGCGTCATCTTCACCGGCAGGCAGAGGCTGCTCAACCAGCGCCACACCCAATCGCACAAGATGCGGGGCAAGGTCGGCATAAACGGCGGCCGACCAACCCTCATTCGCATCGACGATGATCTGCGCCTTCGGCGCGCCCGCGCGCACAGCTTCAAGCCGGGGCATGTCGTCCGGTGTGCCCAGCTTGATCTTGAGAAGCGGACGATGCGCATTGGCGGCAGCTTGCGCCTGCATCGCCTCGGGCGTGTCCAGCGACAGAGTATAGGCAGTGATCTCGGGGCCCGGCACCGGCAGACCGGCCAAGTCCCACGCCCGTTTGCCCGCACGCTTGCATTCCAGATCCCACAGCGCGCAGTCCACAGCGTTTCGAGCCGCCCCAGCGGGCAGCAGGTCCATAAGCGATTGCCGGGTGATGTCTGCAGGCAGACCCGCGATCTCGGCTTCAACCGACTCCAGCGTTTCATCATAGCGCGCGTAGGGCACGCATTCTCCCCAGCCCTGATGCACCCCGTCCGATATCCGAACGGTCAGCACCTTGGCCTCGGTCCGCGACCCCCGCGAGATGGTGAACACCTGCGCCAACCGAAACACATCCCGCGAAACGTCTATCCGCATCAAAAATCTTTCCCCTGCAGTAGTGACCAAGATTTTTCGACGAAAACCTTGGTCCGACCGTGTTACAGCGCCGCCAGCGCGTCAACCAGCTTACCCGCACCAAAGCGGTACGGGTCGGTTGCGGGCAAGCCCATCTCGGCCTCAACCTCGGCGATATAGGCACGCGCGTCGTCTTCGCTTAGGTTCTGGGTGTTAATCGACACACCGACAACCCGACAGGCCGGGTTGGCGATCCGCGCCAGCGGCAGCGCCGCGTCACGCAGCTCCGGCAGCGACGGCAGGGAATATTCGGGCAAGCCACGCATGTGCGTCCGCGTAGGCTCGTGGCACAGGATCAGCGCATCGGGCTGACCGCCGTGGATCAGCGCCATGGTCACACCGGAATAGGACACATGATACAGTGACCCCTGCCCTTCGATGTGATCCCAGTGACCGGCGTCATTTTCGGGCGTCAGGTATTCGACCGCCCCGGCCATGAAATCGGCCACGACCGCGTCGAGCGGAACCCCCTGCCCGGTGATCAGAATGCCCGTCTGCCCCGTGGCGCGGAAAGTGGATTTCATGCCCCGCTTGCGCATCTCGGCATCCATCGACATGGCGGTGTACATCTTGCCTGCCGAACAATCGGTCCCCACGGCCAGACACCGCTTGCCGCTGCGCTTTTTACCATTGGCAATCGGATAGCCAACAGTCGGCACACGCACGTCGTGCAGCGTGCAGCCATGGGTTTGCGCCGCGGCCACCAGATCGCCCTCATCGCGCAACAGGTTATGTAGGCCAGAGGCCAGATCAAACCCCATCTCGAGCGCCTCGATCAGCACTTTCTTCCACGCCGCACTGATCACGCCGCCCCGGTTGGCAACGCCAATGACCAGCGTTTTCGCCCCAGCAGCTTTGGCCTCGGCCAGAGTCAGGTCGGTCATGCCCAGATCGGCCTTGCAACCCTCCATCCGGTACTGGCCCACGGCGTTCTCGGGACGCCAGTCCCGGATGCCGATGGCGACTTTCGCGGCCAACTGGTCGGGCGCATCGCCCAAAAACAACAGATACGGTGTCTCGATCATTGCGGTGCACTCCTTTGATTCCGACGCAGCCTAGTGGAGCCGGCAGGCGAGAGTTTCGCGAATTCCTTGGGCAACATGAGGCCGGTTGGGAAATTCTTGCACAGCTACCTAAAATTCCGCAAAAATCTTTCATGTTCTCAAACCGATTAAACTTTAACCACCGGGGACGCAGCGTATTTTAGTGAATGCTGCGAATGCAATGCCGCAACTGCACAAAGGCGCTTGCGCAGGCTTGCGCAATTTAATACCCAATGAGGCAAGAAAATCGTAATTTCCTTACTCGCACGAGGTCCAGATGAGCTTTCGCCTTCAACCCGCCGCCCCTGCCCGCCCCAACCGCTGTCAGCTGTTTGGCCCAGGATCGAACACCAAGCTGTTCCCGAAAATGGCGGCCTCGGCGGCCGATGTGATCAATCTGGACCTTGAGGATTCCGTCGCCCCCACCGACAAGGACGTGGCCCGTGCCAATGTGATCGAGGCGCTGAACACAATCGACTGGGGCGGCAAATACATGTCCGTCCGCATCAACAGCCTCGACACGCCCTACTGGTATCGCGACGTGGTTGATCTGCTGGAACAGGCCGGCGACCGTCTGGACCAAATCATGATACCCAAGGTGGGTTGTGCGGAGGACGTCTATGCCGTTGACGCGCTGGTCACGGCGATCGAGCGCGCCAAGGGCCGCACCAAGCCGATCAGCTTTGAGGTCATCATCGAATCCGCCGCTGGTATCGCCCATGTCGAAGCCATCGCGGCCTCCTCCCCGCGTCTGCAGGCCATGAGCCTTGGGGCAGCAGACTTTGCGGCCTCGATGGGGATGCAAACCACCGGCATCGGTGGCACGCAGGAAAACTATTACATGCTGCGCGAGGGCGAAAAGCACTGGTCCGATCCGTGGCACTGGGCGCAAGCCGCCATCGTCGCCGCCTGCCGCACCCATGGCGTGCTGCCGGTTGACGGCCCGTTCGGCGATTTCTCGGATGATGAGGGCTATATCGCACAGGCCAAGCGCTCGGCCACGCTTGGTATGGTGGGCAAATGGGCGATTCACCCCAAGCAGATCGCGCTGGCCAATCAGGTCTTCACCCCGTCGGACGAAGCGGTGTCCGAGGCGCGCGAGATCCTGGCGGCAATGGAACAGGCCAAGGCTAATGGCGAAGGCGCAACAGTCTACAAAGGGCGTCTGGTCGATATCGCTTCGATCAAACAGGCAGAGGTGATCGTGGCACAGGCCGAACTGATCACCGCCAACGGTTAACGAAGCAAGGCGCCCCGCGGGGCGCCTTTTTCTTTACCGACCGAAGACGTCGTTGGGCGTCCATGTAAAACGCTCGCCCTTCTTGCCCGATTTCATCATCAGGCAGGATGTGCCATATTTCTGAAAATATGTGATCTTCAGCGGATACCACCCGGCTTGTGGCACTTCGACCTCGGTTCTCTGATTGGCTTCGCAGCCTTGCCGCCCATTGACATAGCCGATCTGCTGCCCCCCGACCCAAGCGTCGATACCGTCATTCGACCAAGTCTCAAGCTCATAGACACCGGGTGAGTCGAACTTGATATACCCAGTAACTTCGGCTGCGACGTTGAACGCCTCATTGAATGTCAAAACCGGATCGCCTTCGGTCGTATCACGATAATCCAAGCCACGCAGTGGTTTACCTGACTTGGCTTTCTTCAGAAGAAAACCAACTTTGGCCAAGTTTTGAATTTTGCGAGGAGGGTTCCCTTCCCATGCGTATTTCACATCCAATCCGGGTTTGGGATTGGGTTGCGGGTTTGCCGGTTGCAGTTTCAAGGGTGCAGCCAACGCACCCCCGGCGAAAATCGCCAAGGCAGCGGCAAGTGTTCCGGTTCGAACGAGGTTCATGTTCTTCTCCCTGATACGGTCCCTTTGAGGTTATTCCCCATTTTGGTTGGGACATTTGTTCAACACTAGGACGTCGGAAATTACCCGGCAAGAGAGTTAACAATCACATTTTCGCAGTCATCCGCGCATATCTTTGGGAGAACCCATCACCACGTATGACGTGATCGAGGTGACATGCGGCAGTGTTCCCAAAACGTCGGTGTGGAATGTTTTGTAGGCGGGAAGATCTTGGCACTCTACGCGCAACAGGTACTCGATCGTCCCGGTGATGTTGTGGCATTCAACCACCTCGGGCGCGTTTTGCAATGCGCGTTCGAACCCTTCCTGCGCCGCTTTTGTGTGCTCGCCCAGCCCGACACCGATATAGGCCACAAAGCCCACCCCTAACGCCGCAGGGTTCAATACTGCGCGGTAACCTGAAATTACGCCTGAGCGCTCCAGCTCCTGCACCCGGCGCAAACAAGCCGAGGGGGACAGGCCCACGCGGTCGGCCAATTCCAGGTTGCTGATACGGCCATCTCGGGTCAATTCGCGCAATATATATTGATTTATTTGGTCTATCTTCGACATTTGTTGCTGAAAATAAAGACACACGCACAATTTTGCAATTTCATTTGCCGATTTCTGGGCAATGCTGCGCGCCATGACCTACGACTTGCTTCTGGCCCTGATCACCTTTGCCTTTGTCTCTTCCATTACACCGGGACCGAACAACCTGATGCTAATGGCCTCGGGCGCAAATTTCGGGTTCCGCCGGTCAATCCCTCATATGCTTGGGATCGGACTGGGTTTCACCTTCATGGTTGTTTTAGTTGGGCTGGGTCTGGCGGCTGTCTTCGACCAATACCCAACCAGTTACACGGTGCTGAAAATCGCATCCGTAATCTATCTGCTATTCTTGGCCTGGAAAGTCGCCAATGCCGCACCTTCAGGTCAAGCGGCCGAGGCTGGAACGCCCATGACGTTTCTGCAAGCTGCCGCATTTCAATGGGTTAATCCAAAAGCGTGGGCCATGGCCCTGACAGCGACCACGGCCTATTCACCGGGCCGCACGCCCGAGGCCATTTTGATCGTGGCGCTGATCTTTGGCGCCGTCAATCTGCCATCGGTCAGCACATGGACGGTACTTGGGCAGCAAATGGCGCGAGTCCTCACGAACCCGCGCCGCTTGTTGGTTTTCAATTGGACCATGGCCACTCTGCTGGTTGCGTCGCTCTATCCGGTCCTTTGGCCTGCTTGATTTACTTGAGCGGCAGGCAGATTTCCGTCAGCAGCTCATCGGGCGGTGTATCGCGTGGATCGTTGAGGTAAATCTCATAGCAGGGTTGATCCGCAGGCTCTTCGCCTGAGTCCGGCAGCCAATTGCCGAACAGGCTGTGATAGGCGGCATGAATACCGGAATACGGACCTTTGTAGCGCAAGACTGCGGTCTTACCGCCGGGGATACTTAGGTCTTCCATCCCGTCCGGGGCCGCGTCTCCACGATATTCCGCGCCTGCGTAGCTGCGCAGGTCCTGCTCGGGCACCTCGTCGGGGCTGTCAAGGTAAAGACCAATGACCGGGCCTAATTGAGGCCAAAGCTTGCGGGATTCGCACAACGCGCCGAAAGTTTCAAAACTCCTGCCGATCTCGGCATAGTTGCCGCGGTGCTTCAACGCGACAATCCGGCGGGCAGGTTCAGTACGGGTTTCAACGGGGTGCATCGGGTAGTCTCCTGTTTTGAAATGTGGATGTGCTGGCAGGAACAGACCGGCCTTGCGAAAGGCGGCAGGGCTGGTGCCATAGGCGTCAGAGAACGCCCGCGCGAAGGAGTTCAGGTTCGGATAGCCCACGTCGTTGGCCACTTGCGCAACCGGCACGTCGGTCTGCACCAACCGGCTGGCGGCACGGTGCAAACGGATCCGGCGCACTGCCTGCGCACAGGTTTCGCCCGTTATTGCCCGAAACACACGGTGCCAGTGAAATCTCGACATCGCCGCCACATCCGCAAGTGCATCCAATGACAGATCCCCTGCGGGGTTGTCGTGGATATATTCAAGCACACGCAGGATGCGGGTTTCATAGCTGTTTGCCATCCGGTTTCGTCCTTCTTCCTTGCCCCCTCACACAAACATATTGCCGATCCACAAATCTTGCTGAGTTGCATCCCAGGCGACGTCAGGTCATATAGCAGGGAACTTCCGCGTTGAGAGGCGTCATGACCCAGTATCTGGATTTCGAAAAACCGCTGGCCGAGATCGAAGGCAAGGCCGAGGAACTGCGCGCGCTGGCCCGCGCCAACGAAGAAATGGACGTGGCCGAAGAAGCCGCCGCGCTGGATGCCAAGGCCGCCAAGCTGCTGGATGAGTTGTATGGCGATCTGACCCCGTGGCGCAAATGCCAGGTGGCGCGGCACCCCATGCGCCCTCATTGTCAGGACTATGTCAAAGAGCTGTTTACCGAATTCACCCCTCTGGCCGGCGACCGCAATTTTGCCGACGATCTCGCGGTGATCGGCGGGTTGGCGCGGTTCAACGATCAGCCCGTGATGGTGATCGGCCACGAAAAAGGATCAGACACCAAATCGCGGATCGAACGCAATTTCGGCATGGCCCGCCCAGAAGGCTATCGCAAAGCCGTTCGCCTGATGGAAATGGCGGGGCGTTTTGGCCTACCGGTGATCACCCTGATCGACACGGCCGGGGCCTATCCCGGCAAAGGGGCCGAGGAACGCGGCCAGTCCGAAGCCATCGCGCGGTCAACCGAGATGTGCCTGAAGATCGGTGTGCCGCTGGTTTCCGTGATCATCGGAGAAGGAGGTTCGGGCGGTGCGGTTGCGTTCGCCACCGCCAACCGTGTCGCGATGCTGGAACATTCGGTCTACTCGGTGATCTCGCCCGAGGGCTGTGCCTCGATCCTGTGGAAAGATGCCGAAAAGATGCGCGAGGCCGCCGAGGCGTTGCGCCTGACCGCCCAAGACCTATACAAACTTGGCGTCTGCGACCGGATCATCACCGAGCCCAAGGGCGGGGCCCATCGCGATCCCTCCGCCACTGTTGAATCGGTGCGTGCGGCGATTGCCTCGATGCTGCAAGAGCTTGACGGCAAAGACCCGGCAGCCCTGATACGCGACCGCCGCCAGAAATTCCTGGATATCGGCTCGAAAGGTCTGGCGGCCTAAAGCGCCTAGCCGCCCAACCTGCGCAACAGCGCGACCGAGGGCTCTCCGGTCACCGGAAGGCCATTGGCGCGCTGATAGCCGCTGATGGCGGATTTGGTGTTGTTACCAATCACCCCATCCGCGCCTTGCGTGTCGTAACCCGCAGCAGTCAGACGGCGCTGCAGCTCTTTGCGGTCCTCCAGCGTCAGCCCGGTCGCATCCGGCCCGAACGAGGCCTGAAACGGCGCGCCCCCCGCGATCCGGTCTGACAGGTGTCCGACTCCAATCGCGTAGCTATCCGAGTTGTTGTACCGCTTGATCACCTGAAAATTGCGAAACACGGCAATGCGCGGCCCCGGCACCTGCGGCTGCAGCACCGCGACGGGTGTACCGGAAACCGTGCCGACCTCACCCCCCCAGGGCTGCCCACGCTTCCATCCCGAACGAGCTAGATAGGCCGCTGTCGACGCGAGCGAATCCGAGGGGTCCTCGGACCAGATGTCACGCCTGCCGTCGCCGGTATGATCCACGGCAAAGGCCAGATAAGAGGTCGGGATGAACTGAGTATGCCCCATTGCACCGGCCCAACTGCCGGTCATCTTGTCCGGTGTCGTATCCCCCGCCTGAATGATCTGAAGCGCCGCGATCAGCTGTTTTTCGAAAAACGCACCGCGTCGCCCGTCATAGGCCAATGTAGACGTTGCCGAAACCACCGGCACATCCCCGCGCCGCGCGCCATATCGGCTCTCTAACCCCCAGACAGCGACGACAACCTCTTTGTCGACACCATATTGCGCCTCGATCTGCGACAGAGTTGCGGCGTGCCGAACCATCATCTGCTGGCCTGTCTCGATCCGCTCATCCGAGGCTGCGATAGCCAGATAATCCTCGAGCGAACGCTTGAACTCGACCTGATTGCGGTCACGTTCGATAACTCCGGGCAAATAGCCTGCCCCCTGGAACGCACGGTTTAGGGTTGTTTGCGAAATCCCCTGCGATGCGGCGCGAGTTTTGAAACCGGCTACCCAGGCGTCCCACCCGGCATTCGGAACCGGCCGCATCCGCGATGCAGGAGCTGTGGTTTGCGTGCCACCTGAACAGGCGGCCAAGAGGGTCGATCCAAGACCGACAGAAAATACCCGACGATTGATCATGATTGAAATCTGCTCTTGTTGTGGTTTGGGATCAGAGTAACCCAGACCACCCGTCCAAGCCAGAACTGCTGTATCGAAACAAACGCACGCGGCAATGTCGGCAAATCGCCGCTTAAGTTACCAGCATCCGCAGACCCTGCGTCACGTCCGAACGCACCGCCAGACGCAAACCGGGCTCATCCCCGGCCTTGAGCGCGGCGATGATCAGTTTGTGATAATGCGGGGGTTCTGTACGCCGCAGCCGCCCATAAAGCGCCCGCATGGTCGGCCCAAGTTGCAGCCACACAGTCTCGGCCATCGCCAGCATCGCTGGAGCCTGCGCCCTCAGGTACAAAGTGCGGTGGAATTCGAGATTTGTGCGGATATAGCCAACGGCATCGCGCTTGGTAACCATCTCGGCAACGGTCATGTTGATGCTCTGCAATCGGTCGATCAGGGCCATGTGCGCGCGCGGCAGGGCCCGGCTGGCAAGCTCGACCTCTAGCAGCGCGCGCAGAGCTGCAAGTTCCTCGATACGGTCATTGGTCAACTCTGGTGTCGACACCCGCCCGGATGAGGACAGGAACAAGGCGCCTTCGGCCGCAAGACGCCGCACAGCTTCGCGTGCGGGCGTCATGGACACCCCGAATTCTTTACCGATCCCACGCAGGGTCAACGCATGACCCGGAGCGATTTCCCCATGCATGATCCGCGCACGCAGGGTCCGATACACCCTGTCATGCGTAGCTGTCTGCGAGTCGGAAGAACGCGTGTTTAACATTTGACCATGTGATCACAAATTGATTTGGGGTCAACTCACAGGAGCGTCAAATCTGTACTGATGCAACTGCGCCCCGTTGTCGCGCAACCAACGCCGCTGTTCACGGTAGTCACCAAATATCCGTTCAACCTGAGCCCAGAACGCTCGGGAATGGTTCATCTCGACCAGATGGGCCACTTCATGTGCAGCGACATAGTGCAGAATTTCAGACGGCGCGAGGATCAGCCGCCATGAAAACATCAAACCACCAGCCGAGCTGCATGACCCCCAACGCGACCGCGTATCGCGAATAGTCAGGCCAGAGTAACTGCGCCCCAACATCGCCGCGTAGTCATCGCAGGCACCGGTCAACCGGTCGCGAGCGAGCTCTTTCAGAAACCGGGCCAAACGCTTTGCCTCGGCGCCCTCAGGCACGGCGATTTCGTCGCCTCTGAGAAGCACGCGCCGCCCTTCTGCTGGGACGATTCGCCGTTCGGTTCCTTCGATTGGTAACATCTGACCAAATTGCACCACCGCAGGATCCGGACGATCTTGCAGATGTTGGCGTATCCAGTCTGCCTTGAGATGCGCAAAATTCAACGCCTCAGACTCGGGCACACCATCGGGGTAAGTTAGTGTAACACGTCCATCCAATTGGGAAATCCGCAGGCTGATCCGCCTGGCACGCGCTGATTTGCGCAGTGTCAGCCGCACACGGGGTGTGCCGGGCAGTGCGTGCTCTCCCATTGGTTATGTTCTCCTGTGCAAAGGCTTTGACAGTGCCCGCTGCATGTGGCACGTGACCTGAATCGTTATTACGACTCACCTGATATCAAGGGGATTTCACATGCCCAAGGAAGAATGGGGCGTTAAGCGCGTTTGCCCGACAACCGGCAAGCGGTTTTACGACCTGAACAAGGACCCGATCGTCAGCCCCTATACCGGCGAGATCGTTGAGCTGGACACCGGCAAAAGCCGGATGATTGCGGCTGACGCGGAAGATGCGGCCTCGGCCAAAGCGCGCGAGAATGCGTCGGACGAGGATATTGTTCTGGACGATGACGACAATGTCGACGTCGATCTGGACGATGACCTGCTGGATGATGATGACGACAACAATGATGACGTCTCTCTGGACGACATCAAAGACATGTCGTCTGAAGACGAAAACTAATACCGTTCAGAGGCGGCCCAGCGCCGCCTCGAACCTTCCCGGACGATGACCGGAAAGATTTTGCCAGAATCCATTTTTGGACTTGCACTCGCTGCCGCCGTCTCATAAACGTCCGTCCACTGCTTCGGCAGTCCCTAGATGGGGCCTTAGCTCAGTTGGGAGAGCGCTTGCATGGCATGCAAGAGGTCAGGGGTTCGACTCCCCTAGGCTCCACCATCTTTATCCTCACTTCGAATTCACTCGCAGTCATACGGCTTTGAAAGTAAGGCCTTTGACGTGCCAGTCTTTCTCACCCCCAAGGAAACTTGGGCTCTGCCAGAAGTCCCATTGTGGGGGTCTGTGTGGGGTTCGCCAGTGAGAAAGTATGCATGATGACCAAACTAACGGACAGACAAATCAAAGCTGCGAAGCCGGGCGATAAGAAGATCAAGCTGGCAGATGGCGGTGGCCTCGCTCTAATCGTTCACCCGAAAGGCAGCAAGACGTGGGTCTGGCGTTACAGGGTCGATGGCAAGCAGCGTGAGATGACCTTGGGCTCCTATCCCTCTGTCGGCCTCAAGGACGCGCGACAGCGCGTCGAGGTGCAGAGAAACCTGCTAGACACCAATATCACCCCCGACGTGGCGGAGATGCGCGCAGGGGTACAGGCTCGGTCAGGTCTGACGGACACCACATTCGCCGGTGTCGCACGCGCATGGCTGGCAGAGGAGCGTCCACACTGGGCAGAGAAGACTTATGTCCGCGCCCGCAACCGGATCGAAAAGGATGCCATCCCTCTGTTGGGGACTGTAGTGGTCGCGGATATCACGGCAGTCGATATCAAGGCCGTTGCGCTCAAGATCGCGGATCGTGGATCGCATGAGACTGCACGCCGGGTCATTCGCATCCTGCGGCAGGTTCTAGGCTATGCTGAAGCCGAAGGCTTGATCTCTGTCGTGCCGGGAGCAAACGTGATCGACAGGTTCAAGCCCCAGCCGAAGAAGCACCACCCAGCCATCGTTGAGCCAGAACGTCTGGCGCTGTTTCTGCAGGCGCTGGACGCTTGGCCGCATCAAACTTTGGGTAAACCTCTGGTGCAGATTATCGCACATACAGGTCAGAGGGCCGGTGAGGTGCGCAAAATGCGATGGGCGGACATCAACATGGGCGAGCGGGTCTGGAACAACCCTATCACCAAGACAGGTATCACGCTTGCCATACCCCTGACGGATCCGGTGATCAAAATCCTCAACGAGATGTACAAGCTCAATGGCCACCGCGAGTATGTATTCGCCAGCGAGAACGGACCTGTTTCTGAACCGGCCACAATGAACATGATCCGCAGGATCGGGTTTGATGGAGAGACCGACGCACATGGCCTGCGGGCTACGCTGCGCACATTGGTGACCGAGCATCTCGGGTTCGACGAGAAACTGGCAGAGGCACAGTTATCCCACGCATCGAAGGAACAGCATGGCCGCGCATATGACCGCACATCGTTTCTCGCCCAGCGCCGCGTTATGATGGAAGCTTATTCGCAGTTTCTGGTTCAGCTTCAGGAGGGCGGTGCTATCGTGGTGCCGTTGATTGCGGGGGCAAAGGTGTGAGTGACACGGTAACAAAAGATTTCGACTGGTTGCGTGGACGTTTAAACGAGCGCGTGAAATCTGGCGAATGGTCCCACGTTCTTGACTTGCATGACATTCTGGATGTTTTGCGCGAGCAGGAAGGAATAGTGTCATCAGCGCTGGACAAGCACCTGACAGATCTCACAACTGCAATGCACAAAGCGAATGCTGGCAATGCCGCGAAAGACCCGAGGGAAATCCTTTTTCAAGGCGGCGCTGCGGGTGGCGTCATGTACCTGATCAATCAGCAAGGCTATAACGTGGAAAACGCGCGAACTCTGATTGCAAATGTAATGCAGATTGGTCGTGACGATGTAGTCAAGTGGCATAAAGCCACGCTGAAAGCTCCAGATATCAGTGATCAGAACTACCGCCTCAATCTGAACTTTGCCGCGCAGGAAATGATCCGGAAACTCACTGAAAGAGTGTCTCGAATGCACAACCAAATGACGGTTGAAGAGGTCATTCTTGAGGTGTTCTCACCCACCTGATCAGGGGGGTAAATTAGAACGTTTGTTTTTACCCCCCTGCTTTCATTATCTGAATTGCCAGTATCTTTTTGTAGGAGGCTGGCAATGTCAGATCACATCGAAGTCCCCGTTCCACACCGTCTCTATGATGAGCGGTATCTGGCGGCGCTGTTCGGTCTCAGCGAGGACGAGTTCTATCTGTTGGACCACTGGCGCGAGTACCATCTCGGCCCGAAATTCATGAACCTTCCCACGGGACAAATCCGGTATCTCGGCAGCGACATCACCAATTGGATAGAAGCTGGTGGCGATCACGATCCCCGTGACATCATTCGTAGCTACGAAGGCCTTGAAGCCAAGAAGGCAGAGAAGCTGGGCCAGGAAATGATGGAGAAAGGTTTTTTCAAGCGGTCACGGGCTGCGATTGAAAAAGCCAATGGCGAAGAACCTCAGACGGAGGCGTATGCATGAGTGTCGCCCGTATGCCTATCCACCCCGACAGCTTCCCGAAAACAGGGAACGTCACACTGAAACAGCTTTCCACCCACAGCGGTGCGTTGGGCATGTTCCCCGGATCGCCAAGCAAGTGGTTGCGTATGGTGGACAGCGGCGATGCGCCGGAACCCATCCAGATTGGTCGCCAGCATTTTTGGCGCGCTGAACATGTCCGCGCAATTGCGGCGGGTATCGACTGGCGGCTTGTGAAGATCGACACGCCCGATCTGGCAGCGGAATAGGAATAGAGAAACCCCGCCGCACGGAGAGCGCAACGGGGCCAGTGATGATTGTTGCTCTCCCAAGACCAAAGAAAGGAACAAAGCATGCAGGCAAAATCTGCAGCATACCGGACCGAAACACAGCGGTGGCGGGCATGAGGGGACCAATGAAAAATTTGACCGAGCGTCTCCGCATCGTCGAGGAATCACACGCGGACAAAATTCTCGCCGCCATTGGTGCCAAACCACAAACTGGAAAAAAGCATCAGCGCTGCCCGTTTCCTGACCATGAAGATAAGAACCCTTCATTTCGCTACGATGCAGACGCTAATCGTATTTTTTGCACGTGCCTGCCCGAAACAGGGGTTTCGCTGACCGATGCGCTAATGAAGGTACGAGGCCTTGCCGACTTCAACGCTGCTGTACGCGAGATTGAAGCCATAACTGGCGAAAGGGTTCTTGAAGGACGGCGGAAGCAGAAGCAATCGGAACCGGGAGAACAGGCGGCCTCGGAGAACCGTGAAGAAACTGATGAACAAGCCGAGCAGCGAGAAGCGGAGGAAAGAGCACGCTCCGACGCGGCATCTGATGAAAAGGCTGCTAAGATCGCATGGGTGCAGAAGCAGGTTGCGAAGACACGTCCTTTAGCCGGCTCACCCGGCGAAGAATACTTGCGCAACATCCGTGGATTGGTTGGGATCGATCTTGAACACGACGCTTTGCGATATGCTCCAGATTTCCAATGCAAACCGGGTGGTAAGAAAAGCCCGGCTCTAGTTGCGGTGGTTACGGACAACGATGGAAATATTGTTGGCATGCAGGGCACAATCCTGAACCCCAATGGGCAACCGATACGCGACGAGAACGGCAAGAAGACCAAACTGAGCGCAGGCTACATCGGGGATGGTTCAGTTCGGATCAAAAACAAACTGGGTACAGGCACAATTGCGATCGCCGAAGGTATCGAAACCGGATTGACCCGATTGTTTGCTGGGCCAGCAGAGATCAGGGTGTGCCTCGGGTCTATCCGCCCCGAAACGATAGGAGCAAACGCCGGTCGGATTGAGATCATTGCCGACAGCGACAAAGCGCAGGACTGCCGCCAGATCGCGCGTGAATTGGCGGCAGAAAACCCAGATGCACGGGTGCATGTCGTCACGGTACCGTCAAACCTTGGTGAAAAGGCCGATTTGAACGATCTGCTCCAGGATATGGGACGTCGGGCTGTTGCCGCCGCCGTGGATGATGCCGACCGCATCCACGCGCGGCAGCGCAGGTCCAACGTTGAGCAGCTGGTCCGCGGTAGCGACGAAGAGATTGCCGATCGTGTGCTGGAAAACCTAGAAGATCTCTTTGGTCGCATTGTCATCACTGAGGGCACAGTTTGGATTTACGATGGCAAGCTTTGGACTGCTCTCAACGACAATCGGCTTACGCGTGCCATCGCGCGCTTTGACGGTGCCACTTACCCTACGCCGTCCAACGGCATTGGCGAGGTCAAGATCACGTCAAGTAAGGCGCAGAGTGTCAAGTCGCTTCTCATGTCCAAACGCGATGACGATGGGTTTTTTGAAGGTGCGCCTGTTGGGATCACCTGTGAAAGCGGGTTCGTTTTGTTCGAACAAGACGTTGCAACAGGTGAATATGTCCCACGGCTCGAACCACATGCCCGCAAACACCGGGCCCGGCATGCCGTACGTGGTGTATGGCCAGTGCAGGATGCTGAGAAGCGGCTTTTGGGAAGCGACGTGATGAAGCTGCTCACGGGTTTGTTCTCAGCTAAAACGACTTTGAGGCGGCTGCAGCACGAGGCTCCAAACCTTGAGTTCGACTTGGACATGGCTGAACAAGACAAAAGCGCGCGGATTGAGCTGATCCTGCAGACAGCCGCCGCAGCGGCACTTGGTATCGGCACGCAAATGAAACACCCGCAGGCCCTTATTTGGATTGGGCCGGGCGGCGCAGGAAAAAGTACCACGCGCAAGGTCATCTCATCATTGATCTCAGCGGATGCGCTTCAGTCGGTGCCGCCAGCCAAGATGGGACAAGACTACTTCGTCTCAGTTTTGCGCGGGTGTGCGCTGAACGTTGCGGAGGAGACGTCGGATCGTGATCTTTCAGGCGACGCGCTAAAAAAGGTCATCACCGGGGACATCTGTCATGCCCGGCTGCCATACGGCATACCGTTCTATTTCACTCCCACGGCGCAGCATGTGTTCATCTGCAATGAGCTGCCCGCATTTAGCGGGGGGATCGACAGCGGCGTTGAGCGCCGCTTCAAGGTTCTGGTCTTCGACAAAGCGTATTCTGAAGAGCAGGCCGACGAGGGATTGGCAGATCGCATAATCGAACACGAGGCGGATCTTCTACTACATCTTGTCGTGGTTGCGGCTGGGGAACTTTTGACCACGCGGCGCATGGCGGATCCCATGACATCACGCATAGCCAAGGAGGCGTGGATGAGGGATGCGGACCGGGTTCGTGCGTGGGCGGCAGAGAGACTATCCATCAAGGCAAACAACGTCGTCACTGTTGCTGATCTGTATTCGAATTTCCGTCTGTGGTGTGCCGAAGAAGGTGTATCGGACAGCCGAATTCCTGCGCGCAACAGCTTCGCTCGACGCTTGCGTCATGTAGAGCCCCGTCTCGTTCCAGGACCCAATAGCAAAGGCGCTCGGTTCGAAAATGCTATCCTCAAGACGGCCTGATTTAAAGTGGGACAGCTTGTAACGAGGCCAAACGAACTAGGCCGGCCATATCGTTGTGGGTGGACATGCAATAAAACCTCCCAACTTCCCTGTCGGGCGTTTGGTTGGGAGGTTGGGATGTTTTGTGTCTCGTCCGTCTGTATATTTTCTGTTGTTCACATCAAGCATAATGCTGCTTTTTAACGCCCGACGTTCATTGCAGCGCCGCGGTGCGACCCCGCGAGGACCTCCGTGTTTCGTCCAGCGCCTGACGCATTGCCGCCAAACCAGCCCGCTCGACATACTGGTCCATCGGGTCGAGTTCATCCCAAGTGCGAGATGCGGCAGCAGGCCAGAACTGCGGATGACTGTGCCGCATTTGGCTGAGCCGCCATTCATGGTGGCAGAGTTGCGGTGTCATAGCTTCAGGATCGCTCAGGAAGCGCGCAGCGACACCACAGCAGGCCTGCCACTGCCGGTCATGCACAATCGGGAGTTCCTCGCCGCTCGTTGCTGTTTGGGCTTCACAGTAGGCCATAGCGATCAGGACGATGTGCCTTGCTGCGGCAGCTTCAAGTTGGATATCTTGCTCCATGTGATTTCTCCTATTCATCATTTTGATGCGCATCCCGTTGGCTGTTGCCACCGGCGACCACCCCAGGGCGGGGTTGGTGATCACGATTTTCGTGACGCTCTGGATGCTGTTGGTTTCGCCCTGCCTTAGGCTCATCAGTGGATCGGCGCTAGACCCAGACCATTCGCACCGGTCGCAAGCATGTCTCGGGCGGTCCATACCCCGGCGGTCTTCCGCGACTTACGGGCAAAGCTCGGTAGACGAGCGTCATCATGTTTGGGGGAATTGCGGGCTGTCCGCCCACGATTGGTATGTAATCGCTAAGTCTGTCAGCTTCAAGGAGCGGGCGGCGTAGCGCGGACAAAACAAAAAGCGGCTACGTCTTTTAGAAAGAACAACGTCTGCTTCGCGCTCAAAATCAGCCGCTCATGCCAAGTACAGCGAATGACTGTTCTGAGCCCAAAGCTCAATTTGCTGCAACACATACTGTTTCCCGCGGTGCGCAGGAAAGCGGACTTTGCAAAGTGCTTCGAACTGCCTAAAGCCGCCATTCTGTGCGCGATATTCGAACAGTCGTTTAACGTCATTAGCCGGCTTTCGGCCAAGCCCGAAGACTTTCAACAAGGGGAGGCAACTTCAAGATTAGGCCAAGCTCATAACCGAGCTGGCAAGTGTTTTGCTGGCTCTAATTTAGCCTTTCTCGCGCCAATTCAGCGTAGAATGGGCAATCCGCGAACAGATCAGCAAAGGCCTTAAAGACAGCAGAGCTTTCGCTCTCCCGAACGTCTTGCCAAGTTTGCTGAGCGGCCCGGCAAGTTTTGAGGTCAGCGATCACATGCGTTTTGGCAATGTCACGACTTCCGTTCACGGCCTTTGCCAAAATCCCATCGCAGCTTTCAGGCGTGCGCGTGACCTCTGACAGGGCAGCGAAGAATGCTGAATGCGAAACGTCGGCTGCGTCAGAGGACAGTAGGTCGTTCAAGCATGTATTGCTTTGCGCCTGAGTTGCTGAAGCGACAACAGACAAGCCAAAGACTAAGGCAGAACCTAAGAGTATTTGCAAAAGGGCCACCTCATATTAACGCCCGAGACTTCCTAATAGAATGACCGTTGCCTGAAAGAAGATTGGACAATAATGTTATCAAACAATCATTTAAGGCAAGCGATAATGACACCTTTCCGACCTTTGCGTCATGTGATTTCTGCGGCGGTCGCCTGCCTGAGCATGAGCGCAAGCGCAACGCACGCACAGCAATTCGCATTTGATCTTAGCGGGCAGTTTACACCGACTTGCAGTATCGGATTCTCTGGACGGCCTGCGGAAGAAGGCATGTCGTTTGGTTTCAAAACTGCTGTTTCAATTGACCTTCTACTCGGTGAACCCGTGGTCCAATCAAAGCTGGCATGGAACCAAGTTGGGTTCGGCACCACGTGCATTGAACCCTACGGACGGACAGAGATTGTGCGCCTAACCAACCCAGATCAATATGATCCCTTTAAAAAGCGACGCCCGATTGACGTAGATCTTGTGGCAGAGGTTTCGGCCCCCGACGTCACGGGCGCGCGGGTTTTCTTGCCTTTCAATCCCGGCGCTTTGTCAGACGAGCCTGGCGAAGACAGTTACAACACCGCTGGTTCGCCCAATTGGGATCGTTTATTCTTCACTTTGCCCGGACTTGGCTCCAACTTTTGGGACAACGAAAACTATGCCTATCTGGACGCCGAACAAGCCAAGGCGATTTTTTCTGCGGGGTTTGACGTGGTGCAAGTGCATGTCGCCCACGCGGAATTTGACCTGACAGAGCTCAAATCCAACTATGGCGAAGAAGATGACACCGCGGCGGCGCTGGCCAAAGTGGCCAGCAGGTTGGCGCAATGGGGACGGGAGACTTTTGAGGGCTATCCTCCCGGCGTCGCAGAGAGGATTGCCGCCAACCAACAATTGACCGCCCCCGACAACATCGTGGCCCTGCGCAACACGATAGATGACATTCAAGCCCTGCATGATCAGCTGCAACAACAGTCAGGCGATGCGGCATCGCAACAGGCCATTGATCAGCAAAAGAGCAACCTCGCGCCTTTTTTGGACAAGATTGACACCATCAACAAGGATGAGACATTTCGCAAGCTGTTGTTCAACAGCAGCGCCACAGCAGCGGAGCAAGAACGTGCCGACATCGCGGCGCGGACTGAAGAACAACGCCTGGCGGCGCAGCAGGCGGAAGACGCGCTGTCAAACCGTGAGGCAAAAGCAAACGCTTCTGCCTCCACGGACAGCGCAAACGCCTCGTCCAAATACGATTTCATACACTATCTGAGCGATGAACAAATTGCCCCAGTCCCTTTGCCGGAGTTCAGATGTAACGGCGATATCCCGTCAAAAGACCTTGCACGCGTAGCCCTGCGCAACAACGATGGCGTTCTGCCAGCCTATGTGAGGGATTTGGGTCAAGCGCAGTCCGAGAAAGAGCGCAAGGTTGGCCACTACAGTGAGCGTTTTTACGTCCACGCCACTTTGCATCGTGTGGATCGGAAATTTGTTTGCGTGAGTGCGGAAATAGAAAGCGACTACAAATGGCGCCCGGGGGTCGCGCGGGATTTGGTCGTTGAAGTGTTTGATGCCACAGGGACAAAGACCGCTGAACATCGCTTTGAGCGTCCTGTCTTTCAGCCCAACGATTTTGAATTTGGGTATGGCTATTTTGATACTTTTACGTCCGAGGACCCAACCGATCCGAATGTCTATGTTTTGCTTGCCACCTTGCCTTACGGGCAGGACACGGTGGCACTTGCGCCAAACATCGCCAACGCCATTCCAGGCGTGTTCTCCGTGGTAGGCGACGGCGCTTTGGAGATGTATGATCCCGTCAATCCAGACATACTGAATGCGGGGTCTCAGGGCGCGTTCTACAAGTATGTGCCATTAATGGGCCGGCCTCATATCCTCGCGCAATTGGGAGAAGAGCGGCATGTGCGCACAGTCGATTTTACAGGACAGATCCTAAGCGAACGCCCCACCTTGGGCGACGATGCAACGGCTCATTTTCGAGATTATGCTTTCCTGACCGACGACACTTTTGCTCTGCATGAGGACGACCGCACAGATTTTGTCCGCGCTGGCGTGCCTGTTCCCGGATCACACTACGACCCACAGCAGTATGAAGTGTGGGGCATGTATCCGGCGATTGATGATGGACTTTTGATGCACACGGCAAACCACGGTTTTTTGCGGTTTAGCGGATCTGACTGGGACACGGATTGGCACAGCAGTTGGCAGCAAATTGGCGACTTTGACGGCTGGGTTGCGGGGTATCTGTTCCGCGACACCGGATCCGAGGTTGTTCTATTTGATGGCATGGGATCGGAAGTCGGGCGGCTTGACGGCAGAATTGAAGAGCGCGGTGAAAACACGCTCTACATGGTAAAATAACATCTACCAGCCTTATTGATCCAACATCTTGGCCAACAGCTCAGCCGCAACTTCATCGCCTTCTCCAGCGGCTCTTTGCAGCCAATAGATGGCTTCGCTCACGGCCCCGTTCTCTTGAAGAATGCGCCCAAGTTTGCGCATGGACGCCACATGCCCTTGCTCAGCGGCCAGCTTCCAATAGTGGGCGGCGCGGTCTCTGTCTGGCGCAGTGCCCTTACCGTGAAAATGCAGTGAAGCAACATTGTGTTGGGACCATTTGTTCCCCGCATCCGCAGAGCGCTCATAAAGGGTCACGGCACGCGCGTAATCCAACGGATAGGCGCCGCCATCCCCGCTTAGCATCCGCGCGGCCCAATACATGGCAGTGATGTCCTGATTGTCCTCGATTGCCCGCTCATACCAGCGCATGGCTGTGTCCAGATTTTTGGCTGCCAAGGTGCCTTCCCGATAAACGTTGCCGAGCATTGTTTGCGACGGCCCATATCCGAGATCGGCGGAGCGTTCATACAATTCCAGTGCGCGATTTGGATCGTCCTCGGAGACTTCTATCGCCAAGTTGAATTGCGCCATCGGGAAATCCATCTCAGCGGCCTTCGCATACCAAAAGAGGCTGGCGTCACGGTCTTTTTCCACGCCCCGACCGGTTTCGTAAGCGCGCGCGATGATATTCATGCCCAGAGCGCTGCCTTCGCTTGCAGCGAGCGACGCATGGGAAAAGGACTGCTCATAATCGCCTGACATCGACAGCACTCTCGCGTAGGCAGCGCGCACCTCAGGATCGAGGGGGGTTGCCGCCATGTTAGCCGCCCGACAGGCTTCCATAGCGGGCTCCACCATGACGTCGCGGCCCATCACGCCCAAAAAATCTTCGTGTTGAAACGGAGCGCTGGCCAGCGTCAGGCAAACCTCTTCGTCCAACGAAAGCGCATCGGACGGGATTTCAGATCCGATCTGTTGGTGCGAACTTTCCTGCTTTTGCACCCGTTTCAGCCGCTCGTCAGCCAGGGTTGCGTAAACCGGACACGCCTCAAAGGTTGCCGCGAAACTCTCCAGCGCAACAATCGACGACGTTTCTTTGACATCCGACCACATTGCCCGTGCATCTGCGCAGAGTTTGCTTTCAGCCAGAGCAGGCCCCGCAAAAACGGCACAAGCCACCGCCGCCAGTAGTATGTTATTCACCAAAATAGTCCGTTTTTCTGAGGAAAATCATAATGCAAGCCACCGTAGATCAGTTCGGATTTCTTGCCAACATCCCTGTTTTTTGCTTCAGAATTCGAAAGCTTACTTGGCTGCTCTGCTGAGCTGAATTCCCCCCGAACTATCGGCTCAGTTCGTTCCAATCGATCTGCACAACGGCTGCCAGATGGTTTAGTTCTAGAAGAAATCAGCCTCTGAACGTGCATTCAGGAATTCGATTTGTGAAAAAGAGAGATTTGCTGAATTTGAGAGGCAAGAAACAATGGGCATCTTAACAATTGACCAGACGAAAATTTCCGTCGGGCCACGACCGGGAAAAAAGTCAATCGGCGCGCTTCAAAAGCTTGGCATCACGCATTGCTGCACCTTGCTCAGCGCGCGTGAGGGAGCAGAACAGGTCCGAAGCCTTTGCAAGAAAATGGCTTCTGAAACCCAAACCTGCGAATGGGTTTGGCTGCCCATCGAAGGGGGTAACATCGCTGCCCTTCAAGCTGCTGACATGAAATCTCTGATGACCAAGCTTCTTGATGTCATAGAAGCCCATCCGTCGCCGCACGTTTATATCCATTGTTCTGCTGGCATTCACCGGACTGGTTTTGTGGCCTACTTGTTATTGAGGATGCTTGGATCCAATCCACATGATGCGCAGGCTGGTTTGGAGTGCCTACGGGAAGTAACTTACAACCAAGTCGGCGAAGACCGATTGGAGTTCGCGGAGCAATTGCTGCAGCGTTGGGGTTATGACTGATCTGAAGTTCAAATCGGCGAATTCTTGGTTTTGTCGAGTAAGCTGAGCCGTATTGAGTTTGAGCAAAACTGCGTGTTCAAAGTGGCCAGTCTGCAGAGCATTTGAACTATTTTACCGCGTAAGAAGCGATCACTTTTTGCCAACGTCGACTTTGGCGTGTTGCACGGCCATAGCGGCCATCAGAGCTTCGGCGCCCAATGACCATGTCTACTTCAGGCTGAGAGCTGCCGTTAGCCGTTGAATGACGGACGGCAGCTTTGTCCGCAACGCAGACGTTCACGGAATTCTGCCGAATGACCGCACCGAGCTCATAGCGAACGATTTTGAGCTTGCCATCAACGTCAGCGATGCGCAGAAACCGGACATTGCAAAGACTATTAGACCGCCCAGAGCGGCCACTCGGCGCTGCACCGCGCGTCGAGCGCTTGTGAGTCCTGAACGCAGCTGCGCTGGTTCATTTTGGTGACGACAACTATTGCAGTTTGAACATGGAACTGCGCATCTCTTTGAGGATGACGTGTTCATCGATCCAAAGCTGCGAGGATTCGAGCATCTCGTTCGTATGGATCCTCACGGAAATGAACGGCCCCATCTTCGACCCAAGCAGTCCAATAGGTCAAAAGGACCGGCATGGGCTCGGGTAGGTTAACGCGCGTTGTCTTCCCGCTATCCAATATGGATTGCATCTTTTGCCGACTCCAGTCGGGCTCTCCCTCCATCAAAAGGCTGGCAAATTCGAACGGATACTCAAGACGAACGCAGCCGGAACTTAGGTTCCGCTCATTTCGGTCGAAAAGACTGCGGTCGTTGGTATCATGCAAGTACACTGCATATTTATTGGGAAACATGAACTTGACTAAACCTAACGCATTGTCTGGGCCCGGCTGCTGAACCAAAGTCACGGCGGGGTTCTTTGCCCCCCAGTTGACAGCGTTGGCAGGAATTGTCTGCCCGTCTTTGTTCCGAACTACGTAATTGTTGCGCGCCAGATAGGCTGGATCCTTGCGGATCCGCGAAAGCTTGTCTTTCCGAAAAATCGAGGCGGGAACGGTCCAAGTCGGATTGAATTCCATGTATTCAATTTCATCTCGGAACACTGGGGTTTTTCGGTAGGCTGATCCTGTGATCGACCGGGTGGTCCAAACCGTCCCATCGGACTTGACTAAGTAAGTACGGGCTCCTGCAATGTTTACTAGCACGAATTCTTCGTCGATTTCCCGCATGAGCCAGCGGCCTCGCTCCAGGCTGAGGCGCAACTTATTTATGCGATCTTCGACAGGTTTGTTGAGAGACGCGAAAGTCTTACCACCAACGACGCCATCTGCTTCCAAGCCATGACGATTTTGAAAGGTTTTTACCAGTTGCACCAAGTAATCGTCATAAACCCAAGCTGGATTTATGACGTTTTGGCTGATTTCTTGAAATTCATTTGTTCCCTCGTAGCCTTCTGTCGCTAGCCTTTTGCGCAGTTCGGCGACGGCAGGATCCACCATTTCCGGCTTCAGAACCGTTTCTTCGGGGACTTTGTTCCAGCCTCCCTTTGATGCAATAGCTCTATATTTACGCAATGCATCAACGAGCATCGTATATTGCGCATTGTCGATATCAATGCGTTCAATCAAAGCGCTGAAGCCTTCACCTTGAAGAAATTGGCTCAATACAACGGAAGGGTCTTGTTGAATTACTGGCTTTGAGAAATTCCAATCGTCGTCTAGCGCATTTGGATCGACTTTTCCAAACACCAAATGGTGTACGAGTTTCACGGCCGCGTCAGTCGCCAGAATATCGAATAATGCTCGACTGGAGGCATCGCCACCCTGTGAAGCTTTGAACGCGGATCGAAGCTCCTCTAGTTTGAAGTCACTCGGCGTAAAGCCCTGATCAATTGCTCCACCCAACTCCTCAAAAAGCTCGTCAACCAATTCAATACTGGTCCAAGCTGGCGTAAATTCTCTAGCCGTATAGAAACGAGGTACAAGGATTTCTGCGTCCAAACTCTTGCTGTTTGAAAGTGTACTACTCGCATTCGTATTTGACCTTAGAAGCGCTTCTATCTGTTCCGAGACTTGGTCTGCTGCGCCTAAATTGGGGCATGTCATCAACGTTGCAGTTAGTGCAGTTGCAACTACTGATTTAAGACCTTTCATCATCCGCCCCGCCACCTTCAATCTATATATTGGTTCTCCATCGGAAGATACTCCAACATTATGTATAATCAAATTGGAATTTATTGGTCTCGGATCTTGCTCGCGCCGCATCGACGACAATTATTTGCGAATGGCTGCGTTGCCCGTAGAACAGACGGCGGGTGAAAACTTGAGAACGTCTGCTTTGGGCTAAAACAGTCGTTGCCGATTGAAGCAATGAGCGATTGCTTAGAACCTTTCGAGAACAGTGCGCCAAAATTGGATCTACCTTTGGCACGTTTTGTCTGCGGTAGTTTGCGAGCTTTGGCATTTGGACCAACTCTACGGCTTAACACCAGCTTTCTTCAGGCCTTCGACCAAAAGCGCATTGTGTTCGGGTAGACGGAAGAGGATCAAAGCGCCGGAGACAATGCTGTCTAGAAACGCTGGGGCAAAATCCGCCAGCGCCTGCTCATGTGGCAGGCCTGCTTCGGCACGCCCGAGGTGGGCGGCACTGGCGATCATAAGAGCCCGGCGGATCGGCGCACGCGGCGTCATCTGAATCGCGCGCTCCCCCCAACGCATTGCGTCTTCAAAATCAGCGTCGGCGAAGGCAGCTTGGGCGAGCGCCAGATAGGCGTCTCCTACCCAGAGATCAGTGTCGCGTGGGGAAAGCTGGAGGGCAAGGTGGGCATGTTCACGCGCCTCTGTGGTTCGCCCGACCAAAGACTCATGCCAGGCCATGAAGAAGATGTTCCGGGCAAAGTTCGGGTTCAGTGTGAATCCCAAACTGAAGTCGGCGTTGGCCCCGTCAAAATCCCCACGGAAATGACGAACCACACCGCGAACGCATAAGGCGCGAGGGTCGAGTTGACCACCAAGAAACAGAGGTTCAACGCTTTTCTCAGCTAGGCCCAGATTTTCGGTGGGGTCCTCATCGAACTGGTATAGATAACGCATCAGGTAGGCAAACGCTTTGATCCAATGCGCCTGGACATTGCGCGGGTCGAGATCAATGGCGCGATCAGAGGCTGTTATGACCTCATCGAACTTATCCTGAGAGTAGAAGCCTCCTGCGTAGAAGATCGCCATTGCACGTAGCGAGAGGTCGTAGGAGTTGAAGTCGATATCTCGAGCCACAGACGCGCGATCTATTTCGGCAATGGATATCTGGGGGGCGATGGCGCCGACCACGCTGCGTGTAATCTCATCCTGTAACGCGAAGATGTCGTCTAGCGTGCGGTCGTAGCGCTCGGCCCAAACATGGGCTCCATTTGTGCAGTCGATGAGTTGGGCAGTAATGCGTACGCGGTTTTGGGCTCGACGGAGGCTACCCTCTAGCATGTAGCGAACACCGAGTTCACGAGCGACATCTATATGGGTGACGGGGCGACCTCTGAACGAAAACGAGGAGTTGCGGGCGATGACGAAAAGCTCGGGAAAGCGCGAGAGCTCTGTGATGATGTCTTCGGAAACGCCGTCACAGAAGTATTCCTGTTCTGGATCATTGGACATGTTCTGGAAGGGCAAGACAGCGATTGAGGGTTTGTCAGTGGGTTGCGATTGGTATTGCGTGGAATCAGATTCGCCCTCCATCGCCAATCTGTAGGCGCGAACTGGCTTCGAGATGTTTTTGAGCGCTACTTCGCCAAGGTCTATGATGTCGTGTTCAATTTTGCCTCGAACCTGCCGGCATGCGTCGTCAGACAGAATGACACCGCCTGGGTCAGCGACGCCTTCGAGTCTGGCGGCAAGATTAACACCCTCGCCATAAATGTCGCCCTCGTCCAAGATTACGTCTCCAATGTGCAAGCCTATTCGGAAGCTGATCCGGCTTTCGGTGGGGCTCTCGGCTTCGGCGGCGTGCAGCGCCTTCTGGAGCGCCGCTGCGGCCTCAACGGCAGAAACGACCGAGCTAAAAAGGGCAAACAGGCCATCACCGGTAAGCTTGATAATCTCACCTCCGGCACTTTCGATACCTGGATTGATGATGTCCCGGCGTAGGTCTTTGAGACGAGCAAGTGTTCCCGCCTCGTTAGCCGCCATAAGCCGTGAGTAGCCGACCATATCGGCGGCAAGTATGGCGGCAAGTCGGCGTGTCATGCGCATTTCCCAATAGCAACCTTTTTTCGAATCTATCAAGTTCGGTAGTAGTGTGCCAATTTTCGAAAATGTCCGGTTTGGGCTATCTACGGTCCTTCGGTGAAAGCGGGCCAATGGCGGCGAAGTCCCGCAACTCTGCCGTTCAGAAGATTTCAGCGAATGTCCGCTGCCGTTGAATGCAGACCTACAGGCGAAATTTCTCGGAATGGCCGCCAACAATGACCGCTATCCGTTTTTAAGCCGCCATCTGACAAAAACTCTCAGATGACTGCCTTGAGCCCAAACCGACACGTTAGGTTCAGTGATTTAGAGGTCATTGCGATGCACCCTTCCATCCTTCATGACAAAACGGATGATCGACGGGAATAACCTAGATTCGGTTAGGATTTACACAATCCAGAATTTTCTGAGCAGCTAACTGAACCGACTTTCTCAACTGCATGATCTCTGAGTTCGCAGCCAGCCGGGCCTTCATCTCCGCGTCCCCAAGGAGTTGGTTAATCGAATTATCCAACTGATCCGGTGTCCAATCCCATCGATTTACCCTGAGTCCGACACTGGTCTCAACTGCCCGCTGGGCGTTATCGTGTCCGTCCCAGCAATAGGGAAGGATCAGCGACGGGACCCCGAAATACAGCGCTTCGCAAAAGCTGTTGTTGCCGCCGTGGTGAATAAACAGATCGCATTGTTCAACCACGGAAGGCTGCGGGAACCATTCCTGCAGATGAACATTGTCTGGGACTCTGGAATAGGCATCGATTTGGGCCCCGACATTGACCAGAAACCTCATGTCCATTGTCTTGAATACGTCGAACAGGCTCTCAAAGAATGGGACATCCATGGCGCCCAGACTGCCAAAACTCACGTACACCAGAGGCCCGTCGTTACGGGGCATTTGAGGTACACGGTAAGGACCTTCCTGGCGAACGCAGCCTTCGAGAAAGGTGAATTGTCCAGAGTCCAGCACCTGATCACGATCATGGCGAATGATAGATGGCGCTAAAAGAAGGTTTTGATGCGGTGATGTTTCTAGGAACTCACCTTCAGGCAATAGCTCAAGCCCCTTATCCTGGCGAAATTTGTTGTAGCGAGCATGAATTGGGCCAAGGGTCTCCAGGTACTGGTCTCGAAATGCCGCACACCCGGCAGCGTCAGATGCCGGCAGACCGGACAGGTACGGCGGTAGGCAGTTGTCTGGCAACTCGGTTTCCGCGCAAGAAATAACCCTGACCCATGGGCACTCGGATCGTACGATGGCCGGGAACATGATGACGTTGTCGAGGACGACGACATCTGGGTTGATCCGCTCTAGCGCCGTTTCCAACCCCTGTTCGACCGATTCCGCTGTCTCGACGATTGCGTTCCAAACGGGCTCTACATAGGTGGTTAGTTGGTCAGTTGGATGCATGTTAAAATGCGGCAGATGATGGCTCAGGAATTCCTGCCAGTAGGTCTGGGTTTCCTCTTCTGTCAACTCTGACTGAACAGGGACGGCGAACTCGTCAAAACCGTAATCTGCGAATACGCCACCAAAGCCACCGTGGGTGAGGAAAACGGGGTGTGCACCCATTGCGCGAAGTTCCTGAGCGATCCCCACACAATTCAGTGCAGCCCCAAAACTAGCTTCGGGGAAAAACGCGATTACGGGTGCTTCCTTGCGGTTCATCATTCACTCACCGGATTGACCCGCGGGTTGCTTGGACTAGCGCCGGAGCACCACGATTGGCGACGCTGGGCCTTTGGTGCATTGAAAGCCGCAAGTGCACCCTCATCTGATCCGCCGCAAGATCGAAATGATCCTGTTCGATGAAATCAAGGATACGCAGATGTTCATCGAGCGCCTGCCTCATCCGAAAGTCGATCATACCGAATGATCCGCCTGGCAGGTGGCGCAACCCATGATGGGCCATGAGAGCAGAAGCTAGATACTGGTTTCCGGACGATCGAGCGATGAGCTTGTGAAAGGCAAGATCCGCGTCTTGGAAATCCTGGCTATTGAAAGAGTTTTCCGACTGCGCCAGAAGCGCTTCGGTCTGGCTGCGGACCAGATCGGCGCGCTTGGTGTCCAACTTGAAACCGTCGGACAGAATGGCCTGCGGTTCCAGTATCAGACGAAATTCGTAGCTCTCTATTCGTCCGGAGCGGTCTCCCGGCATGCGCGTAAAAACCCAGGATTGACCTTCGGCTTTCTGAATCACGCCTTGGGCCAGGAGGGCTTCGAGCGCACGCTGTGCAGCGCTGCGGGAAACCGAATATCTGCGGATCAGGTCTGTGACATTGATGGCACCGTCCAGGCGTCGGGCGCCGCGATCTCGTAGGATGGCACCAGCGAGATCCACGCCTGCTCTGACCGCATGCTGGTTGAGTATCGAATGCCCCTTTTCGGGTTCGCATTCTAGGACAAACCCGCCTTCTGCCGCTTTGCGTGCCATCCCCTCCTTTTCCAGCAGCCTCAATGCGGATCTAACCGGAGTGCGAGAGACGCTGCACGAATCAGCAAGGGTTTTTTCCACCAGTCTGTCGCCCTGATGCAAATCGAGATCCATCGCAACATCCAGTATTTTTTGAGCAAGTTTCAAGTATTTGCTTGGTGGCATAAGAAGACGGCTTTCGTCACACTCAGTTAATATACAATAAAAACGGTATCTTAAATGGCTTCTCCGGGCCATACAAAAATGATTCAAAAAATTGTTGAGTTTTATTTCATCAAAAAATACCGTGATTGCATTATATATCTCGCCCCAGAAGCGAGCGCGGATGTCAAGGGAGGAAGACATGACCAACAAGTTCACCAATTCGTTCCGTTTGCCATTTGCTTGGCTCACCGCCGGGGCGACCTGCGCACTCAGCGTATTCGCCGGAGCGGCCCAAGCAGAAAAAATCGTGATCTCGAACTGGGACGGCTACATGCCGCCGGACCTGCTGGAGAATTTCACCAAGGAAACCGGTATCGAGGCCGAGCTCTCGGTGCATGGCACTAACGAAGAAATCATGGGCAAGGTCGTAGCCGGTGGAGGAAAGGGCTACGACGTTCTTTTCGTCTCGTCACCTTTTGCCGAGGCGTTAAACAACCTGGGGCTGGTGGCTGCAATCGACCACGACAAGGTTCCGAATGCCTCTAACCTGTATGGCGAAGCTAAAGAACTAGCCCATGATCCGGGCAACAACTATTCAATGCCATACGCTTGGGGCACGACGGGCTTATGCTACCGGTCAGACCTGATGCCAGAGCCAACTTCGTGGAACGATCTGCTCAAACCCTCTGACGACCTTAAAGGCAAAGTGACAATGCTCTCGACGGATCGCTGGCTGATGGGGGCTGCTGCGCTAGCCCTCGGAAAGTCGCTGAACGATACGTCGGATGAGACGTTGGCGGCTGCAAAGGACCTGCTGGTTGCGGCGAAGCAGGATCTGCTGGCCTACGACGACGCAACTTTTTATCTGAAGTTGGTATCGGGCGAGGCAACGATGGTTCACGCCTGGGATGGCTGGTGCAACTACGGCATCGGTGAAAACGCGGACATCAAGTACACGATACCATCAGAAGGATCGGATCTGTGGGTAGATGCGCTAGTCATCGCGGATGCATCTGAAAACAAAGATGCGGCGCATGCCTTTGTGAACTATGTCTTGGGCGCGGACGTCGGTGTCTGGGTTGCCAGCAATATCCTTTACAAAACGCCGAACAAGGCTGCAATGGAGGCGCTGGACCCCTCCTTGATCGAAACCTTCCCGAACATGGGAATGTCGCCTGCAGACCTTACCAAGTATGAGCAGTTGCGCGATCTCGGCAATGGCCAGAAACCCTTTGCACGGACCGTGACCGAAATCATGGCCGCACAGTAAGTGATCAAACCCTGAGCAAAACCCGACCCGAACAAAGGGTCGGGCCTGTACGACATCACTCCACAGATTGCCAAGAATATGACCAATCGACTGAAATCGGTGATCTTGCTGGGGCCGGGCTTGGGCTGGCTTGCGCTTCTTATGGTGGTGCCGTGTGGTCTTATTTTTACCTATGCGTTTTTTGAACGCGGTATCTATGGCGGCATCGACCACGTCTTTACATTTGAAAATTTTGTGCGGGCCGCCGATCCTCTTTACCTTGGGATCTTCTTACGCTCGGCCAAGATCGCATTTCTAGCCACGATAATCGCGATCCTGATCGCCTATCCGGCGGCCTATGCCATCACGCTGGCGCCGCGCCGTTGGCAGACCGGTTTACTGATCTTGGTGATCCTGCCGTTCTGGTCCAACTACCTAATCCGCACTTACGCCTGGATCGTGATGCTTAACCGCGAGGGCTTGATCAATAATACTCTCCAGGGGGCAGGCTTGATCGATGAGCCGCTGTCTCTGCTTTATAACAATTTCGCGGTGATCGTTGGGCTTGTCTACAACTACACCCCCTTTGTGGTTCTGGCGATCTATTCGTCGCTGAACCGCATAAATGTCGAAACCATAGAAGCCTCGGAAGATCTTGGAGCGCCCGCTTGGACCACTTTCTACCGGGTGATACTGCCACAGACCGTTCCCGGCATTGCGGCAGGTGGTGTCTTTGTTTTTGTATTGTCGATCGGCAATTTCATTACGCCCGATTTGCTTGGTGGCGGGCGACTTCAGATGGTTGGAAACCTGATCTATGACCAGTTCCTGAGCGCCCGCGACTGGCCGTTCGGAGCAACGCTGTCGATGTTCCTGATTGCGATTATGATGGGGCTTTTGTTCGCACAGGCGGTATTGGCCAATCGCGCAGCGGGACAGAGAGGGCAGGACTGATGCGGGACCGATCCAACATGGGCCTGAAGCTGCACCTGGTTTTGTTTTACACCTTTCTCTATGTGCCGATCCTTGTGCTCATGGCGTTAAGCTTTAACCGGGCCGGACTTCCAACTGTATGGACCGGGTTTTCGTTGGAATGGTACGGCAAGTTGTTTACCGCGGATCCAATACTGTCGGCGGCGCGCAACACGCTAATCGTGGCCTTAATCTCGACCGTTCTGGCGACAATAATCGGCACGCTTTTGGCGGTCGGTGTCGAGACACGGCGTAATTCTTCAGTTCTAGACGCGGTTCTGTTCGCACCGATGATCATCCCCGACATAGTTCTGGCCATCGCGCTCTTGTCCTTTTTCACCCTACTCAACATGACGCTGGGGCTTCATTCGATCATCCTCAGCCATGTCGTTTTTAACATAGCCTTTGTTGTCGCCGTGGTGCGTACGCGGATGCGCAATTTCGACCATTCGATACTTGAGGCCAGCGCCGACCTTGGGGCCAGCGAATTTACCACCTTTCGCCGCATCCTGCTGCCCGCCATCGCGCCGGGGGTTATCGCCGGGGCGCTGTTGTCTTTCACCCTGTCTGTGGACGAATTCATTATTGCCTTCTTTACCGCCGGTGCTGGGCAATCCTCGACCACGTTGCCGATGCAGATTTACGCAATGATCCGATTTGGCGTCACGCCGGAAATCAATGCGATGGCTACCATCGTCATGTTCGTTTCGTTCACGCTGGTCTTCTTCGCGCAGCGTGCCGACAAAGAGGTTTTCAGCCGATGAGCCAAGGGATTCAACTCAGGAATATAACAAAGCGATACGGTTTGGTGACCGCGATCGACAATGTTTCACTGGATATTCGCGATAACGAGTTCTTTGCACTTTTGGGCCCATCGGGCTGCGGCAAGACCACACTATTGCGGACGCTGGCAGGATTCGAAACGCCACAGGAAGGACAGGTAATCGTTGCCGGGCAGGACGTGACAAACATACGTCCCAGCAGGCGGCCCCTGAACCTGATGTTCCAATCCTATGCCTTGTTTCCGCACATGAGCGTCGAAAAAAACATCGCCTATGGGTTAGAAATGGAGAAATTACCCATGGACGAAATTGCCACGCGAGTGGCCGAGGTTCTGGAAAGTGCGAAACTTTCGGGATTTGCCGGGCGCAAGCCGGATAAGCTTTCTGGTGGGCAGCGACAGCGGGTTGCTTTGGCGCGCGCGCTGGTCAAAAGGCCAAAAGTCCTGTTGCTGGATGAGCCCCTTTCAGCTCTGGACAAGAAACTACGAGAAGAGATGCAGCTGGAGCTCAAACGGTTGCAGCACGAGGTGGGGATTACATTTCTAATTGTGACCCATGACCAGGAAGAGGCCCTAGTCATGGCCGACCGGATCGCGGTCTTGCATGATGGCAAGCTGGCGCAGGTCGGTACTCCTCACGAGCTCTACGAACACCCCGGATCGCGCTTTGTTGCAGATTTTATCGGCGTGATGAACTTTCTGGATGGTAACGCCGTCGACGGCGGTGTCGATGTCGACGGGGCGGGAATGCTGAGGGGCGTTTCCGAGCTGCGCGGTGCTGCAACGATCGCTGTGCGCCCGGAACGGGTCAGCCTGATGCAGACCGCCCCTCAAGATGGACGCAACTGCCTTCCCGGCACTGTTGAAGAAGTCGCCTATCACGGGTCAGACCTGGGTGTGCATGTACGCGTTTGCGGCGGGAGGAGCACCCTTTCCGCCCGCGTTCCCGCCAGCCAAGCCGACCGTGAAAATATCCAGCCGGGTCAGGATGTCCACTGCGTATGGGACGCGAAACATTCCCGCATCCTTCCCAACTGCTAAGCCAAATCTAACCGGAGACCTACAATGTCACAGAAAACCATCGCCTTCTTCCCCGAAGCTGCCTTTGGCCCTGCGCTGAATTCGGTTGGCATCGCGCAGGCCTGCGAGAAACTGGGCCATAAGGCTGTATTTCTAAGCGATCCCGGCTTTGTCGAGGTATATGAAGGTTATGGGTTTGAGGCGCATCCTGTTGCCCTGTCCGAGCCGATGGAACCCGAGGCGATGGCAAAGTTCTGGGAGGATTTCATCAACGGTCACATCCCAAATTTTCGCAAAGCCCCGATCGACCAGATCGATAACTACGTCAAGGATTGCTGGGAGGCGATCGTCGACAGCGCAAAATGGGCGCAAAAAGATCTGCCCGAGGTATTGGCAAAAATCAAACCAGATATGATCTGCGTGGATAATGTCATTATGTTCCCAGCCATCAAGCAGTTCGGCGTACCGTGGGTGCGGATCATCTCATGTTCCGAAAACGAAATCCCGGACCCGATTGTGCCGCCGCACTTATCGGGCTGCCGGGTGGATGACCGCGAGGGCATGGAGGCCTATGAGGCAAAGTTCCACGATGTGATCAAGCCGATCCACGACGACTACAATGCGTTCCTAGCCAGATGCAACGAAGACGCCTATCCGATTGGAGAGTTTTTCGAAGCGTCGCCCACAATGAACCTTCTGCTTTATCCCGAGCCGGCAAAGTACGAACGGCAGAACCCACTGGACCCAAACCGGTTTCAGTATCTTGAAGGTTGCGTGCGCGAAGAAGAACCCTTTGAGGTGCCAACGTTTAAGTCCAACAATGACAAACCACTTCTCTATGTATCTTTCGGGTCGCTTGGCGCAGGCGACACCGACCTGCTAAAGAGGATCATTTCGACCATTTCCAGGTTGCCCTACCGGGCGCTCGTAAATGTCGGGGATTACATTGACGAATACACAGACATTCCCGACAACGTGCACATACAGAGCTGGTATCCCCAGCCTTCGGTAATTCCGCAGGTTGACGCGGTGATACATCATGGCGGTAACAACTCGTTCACAGAGTGCCTATATTTCGGCAAAGCAGCAATCATTATGCCCTATGTCTGGGACGGCCACGATAACGCCACCCGTGTTCAGGAAACCGGCCACGGGTTCGGGTTTCACCGATACGACTGGACCGATGATGAATTGGCTATTGCCCTCGACAAATGTATCAACGATCCAGGAATGCAGGCGAAGATGGCGGCAACCTCTGCTCACATGCAGTCACGGCATGGCCCGACCAAGGCAGCTGGCATTCTCGACGAAATCCTGAAAGCCGCGGAATGAGCAGCGCCCCGCATCTTTCGGAAATCTCGACCCGCACCGACCTCACGGACTGGGGGCTACAGCCGGACATGATTGAAGGCCAGTCGCATTCATCGGGTATGCTGGTTCACAAGGGTCCTGACAACCGGCCGGAGATCGGCGCATGGGTCTGTACTCCAGGCCGCTGGCGCCTAACGATACCGCGTGACGAGTTCTGCTATTTTGTGCAAGGCCGCGCGGTCTATCGGTCGGATGCAGGCGAAAGCATCGAAGTTACGCCCGGAACGGCCGTACTATTCCTCGCCGGTTGGGTAGGGGAATGCACTGTCGAGGAAACATTGCGCAACACCTACTACCTAACGGATCGCGAACCTGAAACATGACCACGCCACGTATGCAAAACCCGCTCCAGCAGACTGATCTTGTCGATTGGGGGGTAATCCCGACGATGATTGAAGGGCAATCCCGCACCTCGGGAAAGTTGATCCACAAGGGGCCTGACGGCCAGTCAGAATGCGGCCTTTGGGTCTGCACTCCCGGTAAGTGGGAATGTCACGTCACCAAGGACGAGTTCTGCCACTTTCTGGAAGGCCGCTGTACCTATGTCCATGAAAGCGGCGAGGTAATTGAGATTACGCCCGATACGGCGGCCTTTTTTCCGCAGGACTGGAAAGGCGTTTGCACTGTCCACGAGACGGTCAAGAAAGTGTACATGATCCGCTAACGGCTCAATGCCTGTCAAATAAGGAGGCTGCCAAATGCGTGACCCGTTCAAATCCAGCTACTACCTTAACCCCAAGCATGTGCCATTGGAGGGTGGTGGGACCACTCTGTTCAACCCGTCTACCTTGCAGCCCGTCGGGGTTTTTGGTGAACCGTCGTCGCAGATCGTGGACCAGGTTCTGGACCGGGTCAATGCGGCGCAAAGGAAGTGGTCTGCAATGGACTGCAAGTCTCGCGCGCGGGTATTGCACCAGATCGCCAACGACATCGATAGCGGCGACATGACTGAGATCGCCCGCTTGATGACACTGGAAACGGGCAAACCTTACCCTGAATCGATCGGCGAGATTGCGAACATCCCGCCGGTTTTCCGGTACTATGCCGAGATGGCGCGCAATGACGCTGGCAAGATCGCCGGCACGATGCAAACTGGATCTTTTCAGTATCAGACATTCGAGCCCTACGGCGTATCCGTGCATGTGGTTCCGTACAATTTTCCCCTCATTCTTGGCTGCTGGTCGATGGCCGCATCACTTGCCGCAGGTAACGGTGTAGTGTTGAAAGCCTCACCCGCAGGAACTTTGTGCACGATGGCGTTCATGGAGTTTTTTCGAGCGTTGCCCCAAGACCTGATAGCTTGCCTGCCGGGGGGGGCAGACGTGGGCAAACAGCTGATTGCCAGCCCCAAAACCCATGTGGTCGCTTTTACAGGGTCCGTGCCGACAGGTCGTGCAGTCGCAGTGGCCGCAGCAGAGAACCTGAAACCCGCAGTGATCGAGGCTGGGGGAAGCGATCCACTGATCGTCAGTAAACACGCCGACATCGCGGTCGCTGCCGCCGGGGCGGTTACCGCTGCATTTTTGCAGTCGGGCCAGGTTTGCACATCGTCTGAACGGATTTTTGTAGTGGATGACGTGTACGACGATTTTGTCGATGAATTCGTGACCCGAACCCGGAAACTGCGCATCGGTGACGGCATGGGGGTGGCGGAAATCGGACCTTTGGTCTCCAAGGGGGTGCGCGACAAGGTCGAGCGGCTAGTGCGCGATGCAACTGAGAAAGGCGCGGTGGTTGAGGTAGGAGGCGGTATCCCGGATGACGTCGGGCCGGGTTGGTTTTTCGAACCAACGATCCTGACCGGCGTCACGACGGACATGGCGCTAACTCAGGAAGAGGTCTTTGGGCCAGTCGCCTCGGTCATTCGGGTGAGCGACTTTGACCAAGCGCTTGAAATGGCAAACGCGTCACAATTCGGTCTTGGCGGATGCCTGTTTACCGGCGACTTGGACGAGGCATTTCAAGGGGTGAACAAGCTACAGGTGGGGATGGTCTGGGTCAACAACCCGCTCGTAGACAACGATGCCTTGCCTTTTGGCGGCGTCAAGAATTCTGGGCTTGGGCGCACGCTAGGCCTTCAAGGCCTCGAGGCTTTCAGACGACCCAAGATGGTCGTGATTGATCCAAAGGCGAAGGAGGCGGATTGGTGGTATCCATATCCCGACGACTGGTTCTATTCAGATGACGTACAGGGCGGGAGAAAGCACACCGGCTAGGGTGATCGGTGCGACCTGATCGACTCTACAACTGAAGATGAGATAACGGCAGGATTGTCCGCATGGCGGTCATTTAACGCAAATAATCCAAAGTCTGGTATCCGAAGGAGCGGCCGTTCGCGCCTAAACTTCGGAACCCGTTTTGAGATGACGAAACCCGTTTTGAGATGACGAACGGCTGCTGCCGTCCGTCAAACCGTCAGATGTCGATCTTCTCCGAGATGCTCAACGCGTCGTCGAGTTCGACCCCAAGGTACCTGACCGT